>JBDTWV010000363.1:0-3680 GCA_040006495.1 Dokdonella sp. | reverse complement strand
GAATTGCCCGCACTGTGGGAAGGCGTCGACGTCGCGATCGACGGGATCGTCAGCGGGCTGCCCACAATCAACCAGAGTGATCGCAGCGTTCGGTTCGCGTTCGAAGTGGAGCACATCGTCACGCCGGACGCGATCGTGCCCTCGCGCCTGTCGCTGGCGTGGTACACGACATGGCGCGGCGCGCGGATCAAGTCCCAGGAAGTCGACGAGCCGCTGCCCGAGGTGCACGCCGGCGAGCGGTGGCAACTGACAGTGCGTCTGCGCCGGCCGCACGGCAACGCCAATCCGCACGGTTTCGACATCGAGGCGTGGATGCTGGAGAACGGGCTGCGCGCATCGGGCTATGTGCGCAAGGACGACGGTAATCGGCGGCTCGACGCCTTCTCCGGACGCTTCATCGACCGCGTCGACCGGCTGCGCGAGCGAATCCGCGAACGCATTCTGCGCGCGCTGGACGGCAAGCCGTATGCGGGCGTGATCGTCGCGCTGACGATCGGCGATCAGCGCGCCGTGTCGCAGGACCAGTGGACGCTCTATAACCGCACCGGCGTTTCGCATTTGCTCTCGATTTCCGGGTTACATGTGACCTTGTTCGCGACGATCATCGGCGGCCTCGTGTATTGGTCATGGCGGCGGAGCCAGTGGCTGACAAACCGCCTCCCGGCGCGCAAGGCGGCAGCGCTGCTCGGTGCGCTCGCCGCATTCGGTTATGTGCTGCTGGCAGGCTTCGAAGTCCCCGCGCAGCGGACGCTCTACATGCTCAGCATTGCGGCGCTCGGTCTCTGGATCGGCCGGCCTGGCACCGCCTTCACCGTGCTGTTGTGGGCGCTTTTGGTCGTAGTGCTGCTCGATCCGTGGGCGGTGCTCGCCGCCGGCTTCTGGCTGTCGTTCGGCGCGGTCGGCCTGCTGATGTACGTCAGCGTCGGCCGCGTTCGACTGGTGAGTGCGCATTGGTTGGTCGCGGCAGCCGGCGCGCAATGGGCAATCACCGTCGGGATGATTCCGCTGATGCTCGCACTGTTCCAGCAGGTGTCGCTGATCGCCCCGCTTGCCAACGCGTTCGCGATACCGATCGTCAGCATGGTCGTGGTACCGATGGCGTTGGCCTGGCTGGTGTTGCCGCTGGATTTGATCCTCGTTGCCGCGCATCAACTCTTCGTGTGCGTGGTTGTGGCACTCGAATGGCTGAGCGCGCTCCCTGCAGCCGTGTGGTCGCAGCATGCACCGGCGCCGTGGACCGTGGTGGCGGGCGCGATCGGCGTGTTGGCGCTGCTGGCGCCGAGGGGGCTGCACGTGCGAGCGCTCGGATCGCTGTGGCTGGTGCCGATGTTCGTCGTGGTGCCGCCACGTCCCGCGCCGGGCGCGCTGTGGGTCGAAGCGCTCGACGTCGGTCAGGGCCTCGCTGTTGTCGTGCAGACGCATTCGCACACGCTCCTCTACGATACCGGGCCGCGCTTCAACGATATCGCCGATGCGGGCAACCGGATCATCGCGCCGTATCTTCGCGCCCAGGGTATCCGCGAACTCGATGGCATCGTCGTCACGCACGCGGACGCCGACCACAGCGGTGGCTTGCTGTCGATGCTGGCGAGCGTGCCGGTCGGCTGGGTCTCGTCGTCGATGAGTGAGCAGAGCAAGGTTGTGATCGCGCAGAAAGAGGCGGGCCGCGTGCATGTGCCGTGTTTCGCCGGCCAGGTCTGGACGTGGGATGGTGTGCGCTTCGAGATGCTGCATCCCTCCGGCGAGTCTTATCGCGATCCGAAGATCAAGACCAACGACCGTGGTTGCGTGCTGAAAATCACGTCCGCGCATGGCTCGATGTTGCTGACCGCGGATATTGAGGCCAGGTCCGAGGCCGAACTGGTCTCTCACCAACGTGCCGCGCTGCGCAGCGACGTGATGCTGGTTCCGCATCACGGCAGCAAGACATCGTCGACCCAGGCGTTTCTCGACGCTGTCCGCCCCGCGATCGCGATTGCGACACCAGGCTATCGCAACCGTCTCGGGCATCCACGGCCGGAAGTGGTCGAGCGCTACGTCGCGCACGGCGCACGTCTGCTGCGCAGCGACTACGATGGCGCCGTGGAACTCCGGTTCGAGGGGGGGCCGCCGAAGATCCGCGCGTGGCGCGAAGTCGATCGGCGGTATTGGCGCGATCAGCCGCGGCGCGATCAGCCGGCTGCGCTGGAATGAGGTTGCCGGTGTGCGGCCAGCAGCGAAATCAGCGCGACCGGATCGATCGGCTTGGTCAGGTGTCCATCAAAACCAGCGTCGGCTGCGGTTTTCTTGTCCTGCTCCTGCCCCCATCCGCTGATGGCGAGGAGCAGCACCCCGGATCCCCATCGCGCCTGCCGGATGCGCCGCGCGACCTCGTAGCCGTTCAGGTGGGGCAGTCCGATATCGAGCAGCACCACGTCGGGCGCGAAGTCCGCGGCGATGGCAAGCGCGCTCATCCCGTCGTTGGCGGTCCGCACGACGTGGTCCTGCAGCGACAGCAGCATCGCCAGACTCTCCGCGGCATCCTCGTTGTCGTCGACGACCAGCACGCGCCGTATTGACGCCGCGCTCATCGGTGCCGACTCCTGCGCGCCACGCAGCGGATGCGGAATCTGCTGCGTGGCTGCCAGCGGCAACCGGATCTCAAACGTGCTGCCTTCCCCGACCCCGGGACTGCTGGCGCTCACCGAGCCGCCATGCAATTCGACCATCCCGCGCACCAGTGCCAGGCCGATACCCAACCCGCCCTGCGAGCGGTCGAGCGCCGGCGACAGTTGCGAAAACATGTCGAAGATGTGGGACAGATGCTGCTCAGGGATGCCGATCCCCGAGTCGCGCACCGTGATCACCGCCTCGTCGCCGATCCGTTCGGCGCAGAGGAAGATCCTGCCGCCACGGGGCGTGTACTTCGCCGCATTGTTCAACAGGTTGAGGACGACCTGGATGATGCGGACCGGATCCGCGTTGAGCACGACGGGCTCTTGCGGCAGTTGCAGCGTCAATTCGTGGGCGAATTCGTCGATCAGCGGTTTCGCCGATTCGATCGCGTCGTGAATTGCGGCGGCGAGTTCCAGCGGCTGCATGCGCGGTTCGAGCTTGCCCTGGGTGATTCGCGACACATCGAGCAAGTCGTCGACCAGGTGGCTGAGGTGTTCAAGTTGCCGTTCGAGCACGTCGCGCGACCAGCGCAATTGCGGATCATCGTCGAGTTTTTTCAACCGCAGCACTTCGGCCACATTGCGCATCGGTGCGAGCGGATTGCGCAGTTCGTGCGCGAGCGTGGCGAGAAACTCGTCCTTGCGTCGATCGGCTTCGGAGAGTTGCGCGTTGAGCTGGCGCAGCCGCGACTCATGCTGCAGCAGGATCGACTCGGCATGCTTGCGGCCGGTGATGTCGATGCCCAATCCATAGAGCATCAAAGGCTCGCCCCCCGCGGCATAGGTAGCGCGCCCGCGACCCTCCATCCAGCGCCAGTCGCCATCGGCATGCCGGACCCGAAATTCGACCAGGTAGTCGCACCCGTCGGCCACCGCCTGCTCCACTGCGCCCGCCACGGCGGCGCGGTCGTCATGGTGGACCAGGTCGCGGAAGGCTTCGGTGGTGCCTGGAAATCCGCCCTGGTTGAAGCCCAGCAGCTCTTCGAGCTCCCGGCTCCACCAGACGCGGTTGCTCGCGAATTCGCG
>JBDTWV010000362.1:0-3683 GCA_040006495.1 Dokdonella sp. | reverse complement strand
GATGAACTCTACGATCGTCACGTCAATCTGCTGCTGTCGGCCGCAGCTTCGCCCAACGCGCTATATCGCGGTCATCGCCATCGCGTCGAATTCGAGCGCGCGCAAAGTCGTCTGATCGAGATGCAGTCGGCCGATTACCTGGCACTGGAACACCGCCCGTGAAACCGCATCGCAACGTCGTGGCTGCATGGCAACCGACCCTCGCCGCATTGCTGGGCATGACGTTGATGTTCTGGCTCGCGTGGCCCGGATTTTTCACCTATGACTCCATCGCGCAACTTGAACAGGTTCGCGGCGTGCTGCGTCTGGGCGATGAGCACCCGCCACTGATGGTGCTGATCTGGGGCGTGCTGGATCGAATTTGGCCTATATGGATCCCACCACGACCCGGCGCGATGTTTGCGCTGATCGTGGCCGGCTACTGGACCGCTCTCGCAACGCTGGTTTGGCGTCTTTTTTTAGGCTCGGCGCGGCGTTGGCTGGTGTTCTTGTTGATCGCACTGTGGCCACCGGCCTTCATCGTCCTGTGCCATGTATGGAAAGACGGATTGACCGTGGTTTTTCTACTGGCTGCTTGCGCCTCCATCGTGCACTGGCGCCACGGTGCCGGACGCACTGCGTTCGGGCTTGCCGTCTTGTGGATGATTGTCGCCGCCTGCCTGCGCCACAACGCCGTGTTGGCGGCGGTGCCGTTGGCCATCTGGTTAAGCTGGAAGCGCTCGCCCGACAAGAATCAGACAGCGGCCCCGAATCCTGACCGCAATAACGGAAGCTGGATGTCGAATGCCGCCATCTGCATCACGATCATTCTAGTCATGGCTACGGCGCCACTGATTCTTGCGCGCACCGTGAATGCGCGGCCTGGTCATATCTGGACAATCGTGGCGTTGTGGGATCTTGCCGGCATCTCGGTCAACGCCAACCAAATCGTCATTCCTTCCTCCGAAATTATCGGAACGCTTAACCTTGGCGACCTTACACATGGAGCCTACGTTCCATGGAGTGCAGGCTCCTTGTTTGATACTGGAAAGATTCGCCTCAGCTATGAGCAAGACTTTTCCAGAGTGGAATTGGCGACGTTACGCAATGCATGGTTGCACGAGATCGTGCACCATCCGGCTGCCTATCTGAAACATAGATTTGCGTTTGCCAGGTACCAGTTCCTCGGATATCCAAACGCGATTCCTGCCGGCCTTGTGTTTTCACCATCACGGCTGGAATTATCTGAGATGCCGGTGCATCTACCTGCAGTCGACATGTCGGCGCCGTGGCTGCGCTTCATGGAGTGGCTTCGCCCGACACCTGTGTTTGCCGGACTGTTGTATGTCGCTACAGCGATTGGTGCCGCCGTGATCGCGTGGCGAAGGCGTCGTGGATGCAACCCGGTTGCCGTATTCGCACTATCTGCTTCCGCGCTGGCGAATGCGTTGCCGCTGTTTTTTATCAGCCCGTCGGCAGATTTTCGTTACCTGATCTGGAGCGTCCTGGCTTCATTGCTGGCACTCACGCTGGCATTGCAGCCACCGCCGCGCGAGGATGCAATGGCATGAACACGCGACAGGCCACCGCTGAGTCCTCGCCACTGGGCAAATCGATAGACTATCCAGATCGTTACGATCCCGGCTTGCTGTATCCGATTGAACGCGTGATCGGTCGCGATGCATTGGGCTTGTGCGCGCCGCTGCCGTTCACTGGCGTCGATCTGTGGACGGCGTACGAACTCTCCTGGCTGGACGTGCACGGCGTGCCGCAGGTAGCGATTGCGCAGATCACGGTGCCGGCCGATTCGCCGCGCTTGATCGAATCCAAATCGCTGAAACTCTATCTGTACGGATTCGCCAGCACCCGGCAACCCGACCGCGCCGCGCTGACCGACGCCATTGCGCGCGATTTGTGCTTTGCGGCCGCTGCCGATGTTGGCGTGAAACTGTTCTCAGTGGTGGGATCGGATGCGATGCCGATCCGCGAACTCGACGGCGACTGCATCGATGCGATAGCGATCGACGTCTCCGATTCCGGCACGCCCGATGCGGCCTTGTTGAACACGCATGACGACACGACAGCGGTCGAGGAAACTCTGGTTTCTCACCTGCTTAAATCCAACTGCCCGGTCACCGGACAACCCGACTGGGCCAGTGTGCAAATCCGCTATCGCGGGCCGCGCATGGATCGCGCCAGGCTGCTGCGCTATCTGATTTCGTATCGCGGTCACAGCGGTTTTCACGAACAATGCGTCGAGCGTATTTTTCGCGACGTGCTGCACCGCTGCACGCCGCAGGCGCTGTCGGTGTACGCGCGCTACACGCGGCGCGGCGGGATCGACATCAATCCGTATCGCGCCACGCCGGGTATGGTCTCACCGGCTCACACGCGCAGCGCGCGCCAATGAATTTTTCGTCCGCCAGGAGACATCCATGAACCTCAAGCGCGCTGCCGTCCTGCCATTGCTGTTGCTTGCCTGCCTGTGTGTGTCCATGACCGCCTGCAAACAGCAAGCGCCTGCGCAGTCTGCTGCAAAAGCGGTAATCGCGCCGAGCAAGTCTGCAGTCAGCATCGCGCGCATCGATCTGGGCACCAGCGTCGGCGCTGATCTCACGGTTGGCAAGTCGATCGCGACGTTCGTGCCTGCTGACACGATCTATGCAGCCGTGACCACCGCCGGTATCGCGCCATCAGCCAAGCTCGACGTGCGCTGGCTGTTCGAGGATGGCAGCGTGCTCAAGCAGTCCAGCCAGACACTGACGCCGACCGGCCCGACCATCACCGACTTCAACATCGCCAATCCCGAAGGCTGGCCGGCTGGTCGCTACAAGTTCGAGGTCAGCATCGACGGTGTGCCGGCCGGCGTGATCGAGTATCGCGTCACGCCGTAGCACTGGCACGTCGTTGTCGCGCATGAATGCGCGCTGGCCGGCGATCGTCCAACCAACGCTTCTTTAACCGGCGCACGCAGTGCGTGTGACATCGTTGGCTGGCCGATCCGCGCAGGAGCAACATTCATGAGCAGCAACGAGAACAAGCCCGATTTTTCCAACGTGCAAAGCAACGTCAGCAGCACCGAACAGATCAAGCAGAAGGCGGATTTTTCGGGAGTGCAGTCCAACGTGAGCTCGACTGAAACGATCACCGGCGGTAGCGGCGCGGAGCAGAGCTACACGGTCGTCAGTGGCGATAATCTGTCGAAGATTTCCAAGCATTTTTACGGACACGCCAATCACTGGCACGCGATCTTTGATGCTAATCGCGACCAACTTGATGATCCGGACAAGATCAGGCCCGGCCAAGTGCTAAAGATTCCCGCAAACACAGATTGATCGCGTAACCACGCGCAATCACGATTCCCCAATTCCTACTTTCACGGAGACCCCCATGACCCGCAACCCGATCAATATCGCAATCGCAGCCGCCCTAGTCAGCGTGCTCGCACTCGCTGGCTGCAAGAAAAACGACGACACCGCCGCCGCTCCGATCGCAACCACCCCAACGGTCGATACGATGCCGACCACGCCAACGGTTGCGACAACCGCTATGGCAGCGACTGCCGGCGTGGTCAGCTTGGACTTTGGCACTGCGGTTGGCGCCGACAAGAAGATCAGCGCGCCCGCCGATACCTTCAAGCCCACCGACACCGTCTACGCCGCAGTCACCACGATGACTTCCGATGCATCGGCCACCGTGCCCGG
>JBDTWV010000361.1:0-3690 GCA_040006495.1 Dokdonella sp. | reverse complement strand
GAACAACTGCATCAGCGCGCTGACCTCGCTTTTCGGGCGCTTCCAGTTTTCACTGGAAAACGCGAACAACGTCAGCGCCTCGACACCACGACGTCGACAGAACTCGATTGCCCCGCGCACCGCTTTCTGGCCCTCGCGATGACCGAAACTGCGCGGGCGCTTGCGACGCTCGGCCCAGCGGCCGTTGCCGTCCATGACGATCGCGATATGGCGAGGAATGCGGGGGGCTGCGTCGGAATCCATGGGTCCAGTCATAACGAGGATGTGACGAGCGGGCTGAGTGATATATGTGGGAGCGCCGCAAGACGCGATGCCTTTTATTGGATTGCCAGGAGAGCATCGCGCCTTCGCGCGCTGCCACAAAAAGCCCGCTGCGACGAAAAGCGGCTCCCGCGCCTACATCGCCATCAATTCCTCTTCCTTCGCCTTGACCACACCATCGACATCCTTGACGAACTTGTCGGTGAGTTTCTGGATATCATCTTCGGCGCGACGTTCATCGTCCTCGGTGATCTGCTTGTCCTTGATCAACTCCTTGACCTGATTCATCGCGTCGCGGCGCACGTTGCGGACCGAGATCTTCGCGTTCTCGCCTTCGTGCGCGACCTGCTTGGACAGCTCCCTGCGACGCTCCTCGGTTGGTTGCGGCATATTGATCCGGATCACGGTGCCGACCGTGGTCGGATTCAGGCCGAGATCGGAGGCGAGGATCGCCTTCTCGATCGGACCGACCATGTTCTTTTCGAACGGCGTGATGACGATAGAGCGCGCATCGGCGAGCGAGATGCTGGCGACCTGGCTGATCGGCGTGTCGGTGCCATAGTAGGGAACCCGCAGCGGCTCGATCAGCGCAGTGCTGGCACGGCCGGTGCGCAGACGCTGCAGTTCGTGCCTAAGCGCATCGATGCTTTTCTGCATCCGTGTCTGGGTTTCGGTCTTGATGATATCGAGCATGGCGAGGCGGCCTTGTCCGTCGTACGTGACTGCCGAGTATAGCAGCGGTGGCTCGCGAGCCGATCCGGCGGGTCTAGGTGCAGAGGATTGCCACGGCCTTCCAGTAACGATGCCAAGTCGCGCGACGATCGTCGGAGTTCGTCGATGTTGCGGTCTTGAAGATGCCAATGAGGAGACTAGCCCCTGAAGTGCGAATGGCTCATCTTGTTGTCAACGCCTCGACCGGCAGGAGGCACCCTGCGCTGACTCTGCGCGCATTTACAATGCGCTTGCGGCGATCGGAAGTCATGACGCATGGGCGAGGATGTTGGCGAGAAATTGCGCCGTGAGTTCGTGTACGCTCAGCATTGGGGGTCAACCCGCCTGCCACGCCGGTGCAAGTGCGACGCGGCAGATGGGACCTTCACTACTGCTCGAAGCCGTTCTGGAAGATGACATCGGTGGCGCCGACCTCCACCGCGCCGCTGTCGCAGCCCGTACCGGCCGGACGCGTATAACCGCGCTGGTCGGTTTTCTGGATCGTGCAATACGTCTCGGCTGTGGGGATGTTGTTGATCGCCGGATTGCCTGTTGCCGGCATAATCGTTGGCGTGGGTCCGCCGTTGTTGATCAGCGAGCCCATCGTGAGGGTGACGTTCGGCTTGTCGGTCGGATCACTCAGCGCACCGCCGCAGTCGCTGTCGTCCGCGAGGTTGTAGCCGAAGCTCGCGATAGCGCCGGCGCAGGTATGTCCGTGGGTATTGGTGGCCAATATCGAATCTTGCAGCCCCAAGCTGGCACCATTCTCGCCGCTCATGGCGGCGCCTTCCTGCGCTGTGTTGGACACGAAGGTCGAGAAAAACACTCCCGCATATTTAGTGCCGCTCTGGTAGAGCGCTCCGCCTTCCGAACCCTGCGCGGAGTTGCCGTAGAAGGTCGATTCTGCAACGACCAGGTAGCAGCTGCTGTAGATCGCGCCTCCGTAGTTCGAGTAGCTGGTATTGCCACTATTGGATGCGTTACCGGAAAACGTATTTCGCTCCACGTAAAGGTGGCCGCTGTCGCATTCGATCGCGCCGCCCTGAGTGCTAGCTTTGTTGTTGGCGAAGTCGCTCCAGCTCGTCTCCACCGTGCCACCCTCAACCCAGATCGCGCCGCCGATGTTTGTTGATTGATTCGAGATGAATGAATCGTAGTCAGCGTCGACTTCACTGCCGTTGCTGTTGTCGAAATTCTCGATCGCACCGCCGTACGACGCTGTATTGCCGGTAAATGTTGAATGAACGATGTGCGCGATGCTGGCTACGGAACCACCTACGTTTTCGATTGCGCCACCGTCGAAAGCATAATTGGCGTTGAAAGTGCTACCGGAGACGTTCAGCGTGCCCGAATTGTTGTTGATTGCCCCTCCATAACCGTTGCCGCTAACACTGTTGTTGCTGAAGGTCGTGCCCGTGACGCTCACGCTGCCGCCGTCGTTGTTGATGGCCGCGCCACTGCCGCCAGAAAGCGCAAGAGAATTGCCGGAAAACGTGCTGTTTTCTACCGTCGTGCCCGCCTTGTTGTAGATGACGCTGCCGCTGGCCGCATTGCCCGAAAAGGTGCTGCCGCGAACTTTCGCCGTGCCACTTTCGATGTCGATAACACTTGCAGCTGGGTGGTTATTGTTGACATTCACTGCATCAAGTGTCAGCTGGCCGAAGCTCTGGATCGCATGGCCAGGAGCGCCGAGCGTGCCGGCATGTTGCAGGGTCAGGTTCTTCAGCGTCAGGCTCGCGCCGCCGTAGACCTGCCAGAACGCGTAGGTGTTGCCACCGTCGAGCACGATGTGGTTCCCGCCATCCACCACCATACTGACATTGTCGTTGACGTAGTACGGCGCCAGGTTGCTAGTCAGCGGGATCGTGCCGGTGCAGGAAAAGGTGACGGTACCGCCTGGCGGATTGTTGGCGGTGGTAAGCGCGGTTTGCAGGTGGGCCTGGTCGCAGGTGGACACAACGGCATTGGCTGCCAGTGCTGGGGCGCCGTGGAAGAGCAAGGCCAAGACGGCCGACGCCTGCACTGCGCTGCGGACAAGGCGGCCGCGGAGTGCCGGCATTCGCACTGCGGCATTCCTGCGCGACGGCAAAAAAGGTAGAACGAAACGAGCGGCGAATTGATTCATGGAAGTCGGTCCTGTGTAGAAGATGAGGGCTTGAGATTTCCTCGTTGAAAGTTGAATGACGAATGGGGGCGACGAGCGCGTTGTCGCAATCGAGCGTTGACTTGCCTGTGAATTCATTTCTCCGCCATCGCACGTTCAGGATATGGTCTTGCTTGCGTACCTTGCCGTGCAGTGGCCAAAGCTAACCCGGGTTGAAATCAGGCCTGGTGGCGTCAGAGCGTGGCTTTGCACACACATCAACAGACGCGGAATACGCGCTCGGCGGCGCTTGCGGAGTATTCGGCGCCGCGCACGTGTCGAAGCTGGCGCTCCAGTCGTAGTTCGTCCTCGCGTTCGGCTTGCCAGCGCGGGCGGTCGAGTTCGAGCGTTTCGATGGCGACACCGCGTCGCAGTGATTCACTGAAGCGGTAGCGGCGGAACTCGGCGTAGTCGTCGACTTCTTCGCGTAGCGTGTCCATCGCGATATCGACCAGCAACGCGTCGTCGAGGCGGCCGATGACCGGCGTGTCATCGCGGATCAGATCGTTCGGGTCGTCGAGATAGGCGATCAGGTCGCTGATGCGGCGAGCGGTTTGCTGTGGCGAAGTCCACGC
>JBDTWV010000360.1:0-3720 GCA_040006495.1 Dokdonella sp. | reverse complement strand
GATGATCGCGAACTTCCAGCGCACCAGCATGCGCATCAAGTATTCGCTGGTGCCGGTCGTCGCCGCAGTGCGCGGTCTCGCACTTGGCGGTGGCTGCGAATTCCAGATGCACTCGGCGCGCTCCGTGGCAGCACTGGAAAGCTACGTCGGCCTGGTCGAAGCCGGCGTTGGCCTGCTACCGGCTGGCGGCGGCCTCAAGGAGATCGCGGTACGCGCCTCGCAGCGCGCGGCCGATGGCGATCCGTTCCCGGAGATCAAGCGCATGTTCGAGGCGGTCGCGATGGCCAAGCTTTCGGGCAGCGCGCTCGAAGCGAAGCAGCTCGGCGTATTGCGTCCCGACGACGTGGTCGTGTTCAACGGCTTCGAATTGCTTTACGTCGCAAAGAAGGTGGCCGCAGCGCTGGCCGAATCGGGCTATCGCCCGCCCCTGCCCGCACGTGACGTGATCGCTGCCGGCGATGTCGGCACCGCGACCTTGAAGATGATGCTGGTCAACATGCTCGAAGGCCGTTTCATCTCGCCGCACGATTACGAGATAGCTTCACGCATTGCCGATTCCTTGTGCGGCGGCGTCATCGAACGCGGCTCGCACGTCGACGAACGTTGGTTGCTCGATCTGGAGCGCAAGCATTTCTTCGAACTTGCGCAGATGCCGAAGACGCAGGAGCGCATCGCACACACGCTTACCACCGGCAAGCCGCTGCGCAACTGAGACGACAGGAGATTTCTTCATGACCAAGCAAATCCAGGATGCCTACATCGTCTCCGCCGTGCGCACACCGGTCGGCAAGGCGCCGCGCGGCATGTTCCGCAACACGCGACCGGACGACCTGCTAGCGCATGTGATCCGCGCCGCGATCGCGAAAGCGCCCGGCATCGATCCGAGTCGCATCGGCGACGCGATCATCGGTTGCGCAATGCCGGAAGCCGAGCAAGGCATGAACGTGGCGCGCATCGGCGTACTGCTGGCCGGCCTGCCGAACTCGATACCCGGCGTCACCATCAATCGTTTCTGTTCGTCCGGCGTGCAGGCGATCGCGATGGCAGCCGACCGCATCCGTCTCGGCGAGGCGGACCTGATGCTCGCGGGCGGCACCGAAAGCATGAGCATGGTGCCGATGATGGGGCACAAGATCGCGATGAATCCTGCCGCCTTTAGCGACGAGAACGTCGCAATCGCCTACGGCATGGGCATCACTGCCGAAAAGGTTGCCGAGCAGTGGAAGGTCAGCCGGGAAGACCAGGATGCGTTCGCGTTCGCTTCGCACGAGAAGGCGCTCGCGGCGATTACTGCGAGCGAATTCGCGGACGAGATCGCGCCGTTCACGCTGGCCGATCACTACCCCGACCTTGCAACGCACACGATTCGCAACGACTCGCGCGTACTCTCGACCGATGAAGGCCCGCGCAAGGACACCAGCCTGGAAGGTCTCGGCAAACTGAAGACCGTGTTCCGCATGGGCGGCACGGTGACCGCCGGCAACTCGTCGCAGATGTCCGACGGCGCCGGCGCGTTGCTGTTGGCCAGCGAACACGCAATCAAGTTGTATGGCCTGACCCCGATCGCACGGTTCGTCAGCTTCGCAGTAGCCGGTGTGCCGCCTGAGATCATGGGCATCGGTCCGATCGCGGCGATCCCGAAGGCGCTGGTGCAAGCCGGCATCAGCCGTGACCAACTCGACTGGATCGAACTGAACGAGGCATTCGCCGCACAGTCGCTGGCGGTGATCCGCGAGTTGGGACTCGATACGTCGAAGGTCAATCCGCTAGGCGGCGCAATCGCACTCGGTCACCCGCTCGGCGCGACCGGCGCCGTGCGCGCAGCCACGTTGATCCATGGCCTGCGCCGGCGCAAGCAGCGATACGGCATGGTTACGATGTGCATCGGGACCGGCATGGGCGCGGCGGGAATCTTCGAAGCGCTTTGAGTGCGCACGAGAGAACTTGTGTGGGAGCGCCGGAAGGCGCGATGCTCTTCGAAGGACCGCAAGGGCATCGCGCCTTTCGGCGCTCCCACCTCGCAATGTCGTCTTGGTCGCCGTTTGATTCAAGGTGCCGGGGACTACGCCAAGCGCGTCCCATTCGGCACGGGCCGCTCGATCGCAGTCACCACTACGCCCTCGTCGGTCGGGAAACCCGTCAGCAGGAATTGTGATTGGAACGGACCGATCTGCTTTTCCGGAAAATTGATCACCCCCACGATCTGCCGCCCTATGAGCTCATCGGGCGCATACAGACTCGCGATCTGCGCACTGGTTTTCTTTTCGCCATAACGGCCAAAATCGACCCAGATCTTGTAGGCGGGATTGCGCGCTTGCGGGAACGCTTCAACGCGCATGACCGTGCCTGCGACGATCAGCACCTTCTCGAAGTCACTCCACTGAATCGTCGCATCACTCACTTCGCCCCACCCTTTGCCGCCATCGTCGGCGCATTGCGGTCCAGTCCGACCTGCACCCAGCCGAGGTTGATGCCGATCCGCGTTGCTTCCGGATTCGCCCACGCGTAAGCGAGCGTGCGACCCGTGGCGTCCTCGATAACCGACAGCTTCAACACCGGCACATTGCCTTCGCGATAGGTCAGACGTTCGAGACCGAGCGAATAGCCCGATGGCTTGCCATCGCGCCACGTCAGCGCCGCACGACCGCCTTCACTGCCCAGACGCAGTGTCCGGCTCATGTGCCAGTCCTTGCTGTCACCCCCGCCCTGCGGACCGCCGCCATTGATCGCCGCCCAGCCACCAAACACCTGCACCTTGCGCGCATCCTCGCGTACCTGCGCCCCGCGCGCCTGGTCGGCATACAGGCGCGCACGCAACCACTCGCCTTCGCGTTCGATCACCAGAGGCAGCAACGCGGCCTGCGGGCCGATGCCGGGAACGAGCGCCGTGCACGCAGCGACATCCGCGCTGACATGGATGCTTGTCGCAGCAATGGTTCCGCGCAGTGCGCACGCATCGAGCACCGTCCACTGCCTCGCATCGAACTTCGCATCCATGGCGGGTTCGGCGACCAGCGCGCGATACGGCAACAGCAGGCGTGTCCCGCCCGGTGCGTCAACGACCTGCATGGCCCATGTCGCGTCGAGCGGCGTCGCTGCATCGAGATGGATATGCCAGACCGACCAGTCGGGGTGAGGTGTCGATGCCAACGTGATCACCACATGCGGGGCAGCGATCGCGGTGGCGGCATTGTCGCGTGCCGCCCAGACCTGTTCGTGGTTGTCGAACTCGCCGTCGAGCAGTGTCGTGGCAACCATTTGTCCACCTCGTATCCCCGACTCGGTGGACATCGGCTTTTCGTGCACAAAGGTCTGGCAGGCCGCCAATGGCAGGGTGAGGAATAACAGCGCAAGCAGTCGGTTCATGCCGGCAAGAATAGCAGCCGCGACAGGCGTGGCGATTCGGCGACGAGTGGCACGGCGTGTGTGAGCCGCGTTCGCTATAGTGCGCGGGTATTTCGGGGATAGCGCATGCCTACCGACATCCAGCCCGCCGACCGGCGCCTGCAGCGGGTGACCGCGATTGTCCTTGCATCGGCAGTCCTTGCCGCGATCATCCTCGTGTTTGTGTTTCAGCATTGGCTGACCGTCCAGGCCAGCCGTGTGCCGACTGAACAACTCATCGTGCAACTGCGGCGCGGAATCGGCGGCGCAACGCTTGCGATCGGATTGTGCCTGCTGGTACTTGCCGGGTATGCCGCACGCCTCGCCCGGCGCGTC
>JBDTWV010000359.1:0-3756 GCA_040006495.1 Dokdonella sp. | reverse complement strand
CACGGTGCCGGGGCTCAGCGCAGCGGTCGTCGATGGCTTCCGCGCGGAATTCAAACACTTGGAAACCATCGATATCGGTATCAGCCCCGGCAATCGCACCCCGCGTGGGCTCGCCACGGTGGCTGCAATCCTCAGCTATGTCGGCCGACCGCTGCCTTGGCGTGGAGAAGGCCGTCGACGTGACGTTTCTGGGTGGCAGCACCTGCAGCGTTGGCACTATCCATCCCCGGTTGGAACACGTTGGCTAGCCGCCTGCGACGTGCCGGACCTGGACCTGTTCCCGCGACGCTATCCGGAGCTGCACGCGCTGCGGTTCCGTGCCGGGCTCGAATTGAGAAGCCTGCATTTCGGCTTGTGGCTGCTCTCATGGCTGGTGCGCGCGCGACTGCTGCACCGGTTGGATCGCCACGCGAATCGACTGAAGTCCATGAGCGAGTGGTTTGTCGGCAGCGGCAGTGATGCCGGCGCGATGCATGTCGATCTGCGCGGCGTAGGCGTCGACGGCAAGCGCTTGCGTGTGATCTGGCAAATGATCGCCACGCAGGGTGACGGTCCACAAATCCCGGCAACCGCCGCTGTGTTGCTGGCGCGCAAGCTCGCACGCGGGCAATTGAGCGCACGCGGCGCGATGCCGTGCATCGGCCTGTTCACGCTGCAGGAGTTCATCGACGAACTCGACGGCTATGCGATCGCGGTTGAGCTGGAAAGAAGCTAGTCGAGAAAACGCGCTGCCTGATCGGATGCGGGGATGAAGCATTGGTTCGAACGCCCGAACCAGCGATAGCGATTGCGCGCAAGCGCGCGATAGGCCGCGTCGCGCAAACGGCGCGGCAGCACGCGACACGCAGCGGTCAACCGCCACGCGCCGCCGAAACCGGCGAGCACGCGCAGGATCGCTTCGCTGTCGGTAAACCCCTGGCCATCGACCACATAGAGCAGCGATGACGGATCTTCCGGGTCGACCCCAAAGCGTTCGAACAACGCACGCCCGGGCGCCGATTGCATCGATGCGAAACGGATCCGACCGACGCGATCGTGCCGCAGCACGAAGTGCACCCAGCGACTGCACAGCAGGCACACGCCATCGAACACCAGAACTGGCGCGGCCTCACTCATGCGGCACCGCCAACCAGCCTTCGTAGTGGATGAGGTCACCGATGATTGGCAACGCCGCGCGCACGTCGAACCAGTAGCGACCCTCACGCTCGGATTCGCAGGCCCGCACACCGCTGAACCAGCGTGCCGGCAAACGCAAACCCAGCGCGCGAACCTCGCACACCGTCCAGCGCAGGACGCCTGCGCTCACCGACAGCGAGAATACGAATGTCACCAAACCAAGGCGTTCGCGCAATTGCGCGCCATTGCGCGAAAGATTTGAGCGCATCGTGTGTGCGCCGAAACGCCTCGTCCAGGTTTCGCTGTCGGCAGTGGCTGCAATGTCGACGCTCAACGGCACGTCGCGCGCGGCGGGTGGCAAGCGCGTAGCCCAGCCGCACAGTCGCGAACACCAGCCGCGGCCGCGCTGCACTGTGACGACACCGCGATAGTTCCGCGTGCCACCTGTGCAATGCAGGACCTGAACCGACGCCGGTAACGCGGTGAACCGATCGCCGAGCAGGCGCGGAAACAGCATCGTGGATGCGGCGAAAACGTTGCCTGATGCAGCGTTCGCAGCGCAATGCTCGATCCAGATCAGGCTCGCAAAACGTCCGGTGTCGCGTTCGCGCCGGTAGGAGTAGAAACGTGTGTCGCTGAAGGTGTCGAAACCGCCGCCATACACACGCGCGACGCCCACCGCGGCGAGTCGCTGGCGCGCCAGCGCGTACAGATCGCAGTGCCAATGTCCGGGCCGCGTCGGTGCGAATGCCTGAGCCGCTAACGGGTCGACATCGACAAATGCGGTGCGAACCTCGTCGCCGACTTCGTAGGACGCAGCTCCGATCGCGGGGCCGAGCCACGCCAGCACACGCGACGCGGGCACACCGAGGCGTGCAACGGTCGCCTCGATCACGCCGCCGGCAAGCCCACGCCAGCCCGCGTGTGCGACCGCGATACCCGAGCCGTCGTCGGCGCAGAACAGGATCGGCAGGCAATCGGCGCTCAGGATCGCGAGGACAGTAGCGCCGTGCGCAATCGCCGCATCGGCGGCGGGTTCGTCTTCCAACGACATCGCATCGGCATCGATCACGTCGACGCCATGGACTTGGCGTAACCAGCGTGGCGACGCCGGCAAATCGAGTGTGGACACCAGCGCCGCACGATTGGCGGCGACGGCGGCCGCCGAATCACCACAACGCGAGCCGAGATTGAAGGTCTCAAATGGAGGAACGGATACGCCATCCATGTAACGCGTCGTCACTGCCGATAGAACATTCGGCGGCGCAGGCCAGTCAGGCTTGATCCACGACACACTCACAATCGTGCGTCCGGCAACTCATTTGCTTTGGTGGGAGTGGCGGAAGCCGCGATGCTTTTGTCGACGTGGCGTCGGAACAGGCATCGCGGCTTCCGCCGCTCCCACACCAAGCTCTGCCCCCGCGAGCAGTTCATGGGGTATTGGCGCGCGCATCCTCGCGCAGCGCGACCAGCAACGCCTGCATGTCGACGGGCGGTTCCGCCTCCACCGCAATGGTCTTTCCAGTCTTCGGATGCAAGAATTCCAGCTTCTCCGCATGCAGCGCCTGACGCTTGAATCCACGCAGCACGGCGACGAATTCCTCGCTCGCACCCTTCGGCAACTTCAACAAGCCGCCGTACTGGTTGTCGCCGACCAGCGGATGCTTTGCGTGCGCCATGTGCACGCGGATCTGGTGCGTGCGCCCGGTTTCGAGGCGGCACTCGACCAAAGTCATCGCACGAAAGCGTTCGCGCACACGGTAATGCGTGATCGCGTCGCGCCCGTCCTCACGCACCGCCTGTTTCAGCCGATCGTGCAGATGGCGGCCGATCGGTGCATCGACGCGGCCGCCCGAAATCATCGAGCCGTAGACGATCGCCGCATACTGGCGGTGCACCGTGCGCGCCGACAACTGCTCGACCAGCGACGTATGCGCGCGCAGCGTGCGCGCAACGACCATCAACCCCGACGTGTCCTTGTCAAGCCGGTGCACGATCCCGCCGCGCGGAATCTCGGCCAATTTGGGGTCGTGATACAGCAACGCGTTCTGCAAGGTGCCGCTTGCGTTGCCGGCGCCGGGATGGACGACGAGGCCGGCCGGCTTGTTGACCACGATCACCTCGCTGTCCTCGTAACGGATGTCCAGCGGGATGTCCTCGGGCGCAGCACCGATCTCGCGTTCCATGCGCGCGGTGAGCGTGATCGCCTCGCCGCCGTGCACGATGGTGCGCGGCGCGACGATCTCGCCATCGAGCAGCGCGGCGCCGGATTTGATCCACGCGGTCAGCCGGGAGCGCGAATAATCCGGGAACAGTTCGGCAATGGCCTGATCGAAGCGCCGCCCGGCGAGCTCGACGGGGATGGCTGCATTCAGGCTGGATTCCGGTTCGGTCATGCTGAAGTCCCTGTAAATGATTGCGTTTCCAGCGGCGGCGGAGTTCGGGTTATGATCGCCGTCCCGAGCGCAACGCCCCGAGCGTTGGCTGGCTGAGCGACCCATCGCGCCAGATCCGCGGCGCTGCGCCGGGGAAATCCGGCAAGGTGGCCGTTTCCGACCACCCCATCCCTCCCATCATCGCAGAGCCTGCCATTCGCATGCGAGTTTCCCCAGGTTTAACCTTTCCCATGCGCAACGTCCT
>JBDTWV010000358.1:0-3762 GCA_040006495.1 Dokdonella sp. | reverse complement strand
CGCCTAAACTCGAGGGTCTGCGAAGGGGAAGACGAGACGCGGTGCAGGTGCAGGACGCCATCACGGCCCTCGATTCGCATCGATGGTCACGCATGAACAACGGCAGGCCGGCTAGTGGATGGCGGCTGGCGTTTGCGCGAGGTTGCGCGTGTTTGTTCGCGTTGCTTGTGTGCGCAAGCGTCCGCGCCGAGGTGCGCGACTTCTATTTTCGTCCGGTGACCGGCAGTCATGGCCTGACCCAGAACACCATCAATGCCTTTCTGCAGGATCCGCAAGGCTTCATCTGGATCGCCACGCAGGGCGGCCTGAATCGGTACGACGGCCAGGACTTCAAGCTGTTCACGCCGGTGCCGGGTGATTCCGATTCGCTGCCGGACAATTACGTCACCGCATTGGCCAACGGCGAGCCGGGCGAGATCTGGGTGGGCACCGACAGCGCCTACGTGGCGCGACTGGACTTGGTCAGCGGACATTTTCAGCGGCTGCTTCCTGCCGATCTGGATGGCCCCAATCAGCCGGGCAAGCGCGTGCTGGCGCTGTACTACCAACACGATCATGGGTTGTGGGTAACAACCGATGCCGGCATCGACCTGTTGGATCCTGCCAGCGGGCATCGCCGCACCGTGCTGGCGAAAGCCACGGCAAGCGAATTTCAGAGTACATACGGATATGCCATCGACGCGGCCGGGGTGGTCTGGGCAACCACGCCAAGCGGGCTGTACCGAATCGATCCGGTTACGCTGAAGGTCAAGCGCGTTGCCCGCCTGATCGGCTTGCAGAATATCGTGCGCGATGCGCAGGGCGGGTTGTGGGTTGCGGCTGACGCGTTGTATCACCTGGACCCAACAACAGAAAAACTGGAGCAGCGCTGGCCGCCGGAATCCTCGCCCGCCGACTGGCTGCACTACGTTGTCATCGACCAGCAGGGCATGTTTTGGCTAGCCACCGGGCGCGCCGGATTGGTGCGCTACGACCCTGCTACGCGCAGCGTGCTACGTCTTCCTCCCACCGCGATCAAGTCCGACGGACCGCCAACCGATGACTTGCGCGTACTGATGGTGGGTCGCGCAGGATTGCTGTGGATTGGCAGCGAGATATCGGGAATCAACACCGCCCAAACGCAGGGCGCTCGGTTCAGCACCATCAGCGACCCCGACCCGACTCACAATCAGCGCTATACCAATAGCGTGCGCAGCCTGTATCAGGCCAGCGACGGCGCGCTGTGGATGGGAACCGACGGCGACGGACTCAAGCGCTACGACTTCAAGACCGATCAATTTGACAGCTTCTTGCCTGTGCTGAAAGCGGCGATGCCAGCCGAAATCGCCCATCACGATCTGCGTGTGTTGGCAATCTGCCCTGCCACCGACGGTCGCCTGTGGATTGCTTCCAATCTCGGGCTGTATCTGCTCGATCCGGCCAATCGTCGCGCGCGCATGCAACCGTTACTTGCCGGGGAGAGCGATCCCGAGGTGCAGGCACTCAATGTGCGCTCGCTGGCACTCGCCTCAGACGGCGGCCTGTGGGTGGGAACGCGCGCAAATGGCGTGATCAAGCTCGATGCCGCCGGCGCTCCGCGCATGACTCTGGGTGTAGCGACCGCGACCATGTCCGGGATCAGCAGTCCAATGGTCAATAGCCTGTACGAGGGCAGCCACGGCGAGTTGTGGATCGGCACCATGGACGGGCTGGATCGCTTGCAGATCGCCAGCGGCACTGTTCGCCACTTTCAAAGCGATGCCCACGATCCAGAATCGATGTCCGGCAATCGCATTCGCGTTATCCAGCCTGCCAGCGACGGCTCGATCTGGGTAGGAACGCACTCTGGACTGAATCACTTGCGTCTGAAGGCCAATGGCGACGTCACGATCGAACGTGTGTTGCCGCCAGCCAGCCAGTCGCAGATCAGCACCACCATCTATGGCATCGAGCAAGATGCCACCGGCAGCCTGTGGCTGAGCACCAATGATGGACTGGTCAAGTTTGATCCATCGCGGCGCGCCTTCCAGCGCTATGGCGAGAGCGACGGTTTGCAGCACACCGAATTCAATGGCGGCGCGCAACTGCGGTTGCGCGACGGACGTATCGCGTTTGGTGGCATCCATGGGCTGAATGTTTTTGATCCGGCGCGCATCCACGACAGCACGTATGCACCACAGGTCGCGCTTACCTCGGCACGCGTCGGCAGCTCGCGCGAAAACCTGGTCGGTCTGGTGCTATTGTCGCAACTGCAGTTCAAGCGCAGCCAAGGCGTGCTGCGCCTGCATTTCGCCGCGATCGCGTTCGCCGATCCAATGGCGGTGAGTTATCGCTACCGCCTAGATGGATTTGACCGCGACTGGATCGATGCCGATCACACGCCGGATGCAACCTACACCAACCTGGATGCAGGCAATTACGTGTTCCGTGCCCAGGCCACCAATCGGGATGGCTTCTGGAGTACCAACGAGCTGAAGCTTGGCATCTCGGTGCAGCCTCCATGGTGGGCGAGCCGTTACGCCTGGGTGTTGTATGTCTTGGTCGGGTTACTGTTGGCGTTGCTGATCGCGCGCATCCTGCAGCGCCGCCATCTGCGCGAGCGAACGCACACCCACGAGCTGCGTCGCCGCGAAGAACACCTGAAGATGGCGCTGTGGGGATCCGGCGATGACTTCTGGGATCTGGACGTCCAGCAACAGCAACTGCATCGATCCAACGCACAGTCCATCGGTGAGCAGTTGCCGGACGATCCGATTAGCGTCGGCCATTGGCGCAATTCGGTGATCCATCCTGATGACCTGGCTCAGGTCGAGCAGCAGATGCGCGATCACATTCTCGGGCAGACATCACATTTTGAGTCCGAACATCGCATTCGCACGGCGCAAGGGGCGTGGGTCAAAGTGCTCTCGCGCGGCAAGGTGGTCGAGCGCGATGCCAACGGACACGCCACCCGGGTCGCCGGCACCGCTCGTGATATCACCGAAATGGATCACGCCGAACGCGAGCGCCGGATCGCGAGTGAAGTGCTCAACTCCATGGCCGAAGCGGTGACTGTGGTCGATCTGGAGTTTCGTTTCGTCTCGGTCAATCGCGCCTTCGGCACCGTCTCCGGCTATGCCGAGGAAGAAGTGATCGGGCTTTCGGCTTCGCTACTCGACAGCACCCAGCATCCGCCCCAGTTTTACGAACAGATGCGCCACCTGCTGGAAGCGACCGGCCACTGGGCCGGCGAAATGTGGCAGCGGCGCAAGGATGGCGAAGAGTTTTTGTGCGCGATCGAAACGGTCGAGGTGATCGAGCCCGGCGGCAAGCGCGGCTACTTCGTCGCCGTACTCAGCGATATCACCGAACGCAAACGCGCCGAGCAGGAACTGCGCTATCTCGCCAACTTCGACACCCTCACCGGCCTGCCCAATCGCGCGCTGTTGTCCGAACGCCTGGCACGCGCCATCGTGCGAGCGCGGCGTCAGGACACGCTGGTCGCGGTGCTGTTTCTGGATCTGGACCGATTCAAGGAAATCAACGATTCGCTCGGTCATTCGGCCGGTGATCGCATCCTCAAGGCGGTCGCAGCGCGGCTACAGGCGATCGCGGGTCCGGCTGACACGGTCTCGCGATTGGGCGGCGACGAATTCACGCTGGTGATCGAGGATCTCGTCAGTGCCGAGGGCGCGTTTGAAGTCGCGCGCCGACTGCTGGCTGCGTTCGCGCAACCGCTGGTGATCGATGATCGCAGCGAGATCAGCATCACGCCGTCGATCGGCATCAGCCTCTACCCGGCGC
>JBDTWV010000357.1:0-3779 GCA_040006495.1 Dokdonella sp. | reverse complement strand
GTTCATGCGTGAGCTCGCGCAGCTTCGCATCGACGCCGAGCCAGATCAGCTGGCCTGCGCTGTAGTAGTCCTCGCTCATCTGATAGTTGCGGTACGGCAAGGGTCGCCGTTGCGCGGCGACGGGATCGTTGGTCGTGTCCTGCACGTTCCGCCACTCGAATCCGGGTCGGTTGTCGGTGTACGACGCCGCGACCAGCGCGATGGCGTCGCGTGCCTGCTCGGCCGTCAACAGGCCCGAGCGCGCCGCGAGCACGAAGCCCCAGTACTGGGTCTGGCCCTCGTAGACCCACAGCAGGCTGCCCTGCATCGGCACGTTGAAATTGGGCGTCCACAAATCCGCTGGGCGTCGGAACTTGCCGTTCCATGAGTGCGTGTACTCGTGCGCGAGAAGATCGCGACCCGGCGCCAACTTGTCCCACTCGGTGAAATAGCCTGGAGCGTGACTGTTTTCGCTGGAACGGTGGTGTTCGAGGCCGATCCCACCCAATTGGTCGGATAAGGCCAGCAGGAAATCGTAGTGGTCATAGGGCTGGGCGTTGTACAACTTGAGCGCCTGCGTCACCAGGTTTTGGTGCGCCTTGAGCTGCGCCGTCGTGAAATCGAGATCCTTTGCCGCGTCAGCCACGATATTCAAATGCACCGGCACCTTCGCGCCCGGGGCCAGATCGACACGCTTGAAATAGCGGCCAGCAAACATCGGCGAATCCACAAGCGTGTTGAACGGGACCGGCTTGAAACTCACGGTGCCGTCGGAATTGGTCGCGTTCGGCACGCTGCCGGTAGCGACCTCGAGGGCGCTGCCGAACTGCCATCCGGATGGCAACTTCACGCTCGGCGCGACCGTAATCCGTCTCGAATAATGGCCGGCCGGATACAGCGCAACCGCATTCCACTGCAGGTTCAGCAGGTCCGGCGTCATCACCACGCGTCCTTGACTTGAGTCCTGCGGCGACAGGAAATCGAAGTCGACCACGAGCTTGGTCACGCCCGGCGGCACGTCCAGATGGAACGCATAGACCTCGACCGGATCGCGCTTCCACGTGATCACTTGGCCGTTGCCGCTGATCGCAAGCCCGGCCATTTTTTCGATCGGCCCGAGCGGCGAATGCTTGCCAGGCAGCCACTGGGGATACAGCAAGGTCAACGAGCCGGCCACCACAGGAATTTCCTCGTGGACGCGGAAGATGCGGTGATCGAGATCGGTCGCGTCCACTCGCAACGTCAGCGTGCCCGGATAGGCGACATCCATTGGCACAGTGACCTGCGCATGCACCGGCGCGCACGACCCGATCGACACTGCGGCGCAAAATACGCCTGCCGTCGCGGTACAAGCCAGCTCACAAAACCCTTTCAATGTCATCGAACCTCCAGTTAACGGACCTAACCTTTGCGCGCGCCAGGGCATTGCGGCACGCCATGCCCTTGACATTGTTGCATTAGCGGTCAGATCGGGAATATGCCGATTGGCCCACGTTTCGCGCGCCGCACTCGTTTACATTGCGCGGCAGATTCGGGGGCGCACGTCGGCCACGGATGCCCTAGAATAAAATGTCGCAGCGCAACAGGACCATCGATGCTCTATTCCTTGCATGAAGCCAACCGTACCTTGCTCAATCCATTGGTCAACTGGTCGGGAGCCGCCGCGAAGGCGCTTTCCTCGCCGGAAAACTGGCTATCGCGAATGCCAGGCGTCGACCGTGTTGCTGCAGGTTACGAACTCGTCTACCGACTCGGCAAGAATTACACGAAACCCCCATTCGATATCACCTCGGTCACCGCGCATGGCCGCGAAGCAGCCGTCATCGAGGAGCACACGCTCGACCTGCCGTTCTGCCAACTCCTGCACTTCAAGCGTTGCAGCGACGACGTCGATGCGCTCAAGCAATTGCGCGCCGATCCGACCGTGCTGGTCGTCGCGCCGCTGTCGGGCCATCACGCGACCCTGCTGCGCGACACGGTACGAACCCTGCTGCGCGATCATGACGTCTACATCACCGACTGGGTCGACGCGCGCATGGTGCCGCTCGAGCAGGGACCATTTGGCCTGGACGATTACATCGGCTACGTGCGCCGCTTCATCACTCGACTGGGTGCGCGCAAGCTGCATGTCATGTCGGTGTGCCAGCCCACCGTGCCGGTGCTCGCCGCGGTCTCGCTGATGGCCTCTGCTGGTGAACCCACTCCCCTGTCAGTGATTTTGATGGGTGGCCCGATCGACCCGAGCCGTTGCCCGACCAAGGTCAACGATCTCGCCACGACCAAGCCGTTTTCGTGGTTCGAGACCAATGTCGTGTTCGACGTGCCGCCGAACTATCCGGGCAAGGGGCGCCGCGTCTACCCTGGCTTCATGCAGCACGCCGGCTTCGTCGCGATGAACCCCAGCCGGCATTTCAACGCGCATCAGGATTTCTACCAGCACCTGCTGCGTGGTGACCTTGAGGACGCCGCGGCGCATCGTCGCTTCTATGACGAATACAACGCCGTACTGGATCTTCCAGGCGAGTTCTACCTCGATACGATCCGTGTCGTGTTCCAGCAGCAGCTATTGCCGCGCGGCAAATGGATCGTGGAAGGCGAACGCGTCGTACCCGCAGCGATCAAGAAGAGTGGACTGCTGACCATCGAAGGAGAATTCGATGATATTTCCGGGCTCGGCCAGACCCGTGCAGCGCATGACCTGTGCACTGGCATCGCGAAGAAAAGCCACGAGCACATCGAAGTGAAAGGCGCCGGCCACTACGGCATTTTCAGCGGCCGCCGCTGGCGCAACGAGGTGTATCCGGACGTACGCGATTTCATCCGGCGCTTCCACAAGGCGTGAACGAGTTCCCGGGATACCGCGGATGGTGGCCTGAACAGGCCGCCGTTCGACACAATCGGGCACATCACGCGGCATTCCGGATGCGCTCGTGCTGAGCGTGGCAACGTGGGAAGCGCCGATGCACAGAGAGAATCCAACGCCGACGTGGCGACTTGTGATGCATCCCTTCATCGGAGACCTTGCATGAAGAAACTACTGCCTGCTTTGGGCACCGCAATGCTCGCGCTCGCGATCGGCAACGCAACTGCTGCCGCAGCGGCGAAGCCGCCGACCATGCAACAAGTGATCGAGGCGTCCCGACCTTCCGACTGGCGCGCACTCGACCCGGCGAACACGCTGTATCTTGACCTGCCGAACGGTCGCGTCGTGATCGAACTCGCGCCTGCGTACGCGCCACTGCACGCGGCCAATATCAAAACCCTCGCCCACGCCCACTATTTCGACGGTCTCGCGATCCTGCGCGTGCAGGACAACTTCGTCACCCAATGGGGTGACCCGGAAGCTGAAACACCGGCGAAGGCACGATCCCTGGGTAGCGCGAGCAAGGCGCTCACACCCGAATTCGAGCGCGCAATCGCGAAGGACCTGCCCTTCACGCGTCTGCCGGACGGCGACATCTACGCGCCGGAAGTGGGCTTCACCAATGGCATGCCGGCAGCGCGCGACGCGAAAGCCGGCAAGACCTGGCTCGCGCATTGCTACGGCATGGTCGGCGCAGGTCGAGACAATGGTGTCGAAACTGGCAGCGGCGCGGAACTCTATGTCGTAATCGGTCAATCACCGCGCCAGCTCGATCGCAATGTCGCGGTGGTCGGGCGCGTCGTGCAGGGGATGGAATGGTTGTCTGCGCTGCCGCGCGGCACGGGCGCGCTGGGCTTCTATGAAAAGCCCGAGCAGCGCGTGGCGATCAAAAGCGTTCGCCTCGCCGCCGACGTACCGGCAGCCGAGCGCACCCCGC
>JBDTWV010000356.1:0-3783 GCA_040006495.1 Dokdonella sp. | reverse complement strand
AACGCTTTACCGTCCCAACGCGGAGGCCGCCGCCAGCGGGCGTCAAGCAGGTTACAAAGGACGAACCGGAATTTATGAACTGATTACCGTCGACGAATCGCTGCGCCGCCTGATCCACGAGGGCGCCTCGGAAGCCGACTTTGAACGCCTCGCTCGTACGCGCTCTGACTCGATCATGGAAGATGGCTGGCGCAAATGTGTCGCCGGGATCACATCGTCCGAGGAAGTGCTGCGGGTAACGCGCGAGGAGTAAGCAGCCAGCGAGTCGGCCCGCTGCCATCCGATAGTGCAACCGACGTCCCGGCTGTGCGTAGCGCCGCGGCCGACGAATGCGAACTTCAAATGCGTATCCGAACGCCTGTGCGCTTATCGCCAGCTCCCATGCATCGCCCGAACGTTCTTGCGCCTGGTCTTGCCAGCGGCACCGATCGTCTGAACCGGGTCGCCCCCCGTTCGAATCCGGCACTCGCCGCGCTGTGAATCTCGGATAGCTTTCCAGCGTCCAGTGCGCAGCCGCACTGAGCGCGCGCGGCCGTTTATCGCGTCGTTGCATCCAGATCAGCCTGACGCTCGTACAGCTGATAGCAACATTCCCGTCGTGCCTGCGACGCTGAGTTCTGGAGAATAGTCATGCGTTACCCCCTACTGACCGTCGTGGCGGCGGCCATCGCCACGGCGTTGGTTGCTCCATTGGCATCGGCCTCGAGTCACCGCGAGGCTCCGTTCGTAACCGCGCACCCGAAAATCGACGGTGCTGATTTCTACATGTTCAACAGTTACGAGGCCGGTCGCGACGGCTACGTCACCCTGATCGCCGACTACAGCCCGCTCCAGGATGCCGGCGCAGGCCCGAATTACTACACGCTCGATCCCAACGCGTTGTACGAAATCCACATCGACAACAACGGCGATGCTAAGGAAGACATCACGTTCCAGTTTCGCTTCACCAATACCTACAACAAAGCGGCGCTGACCGTCGGCGGCAAGAGCGTGCCCGTTCCTCTTGAACTGCTCGGCCCGATCGGCAGCGGCGTCAGCTCCGACGATGCGAAGAAGAATCTTGTCGAAAGCTACACTGTGACCGTCGTACGCGGTGACCGCCGTACCGGCACGGCCACGCTGGCAGGCAACTCCAGCTCAGGCGGAACCTCATTCCGCAAGCCGCTGGAGAACATCGGCAACAAATCCATACCGGACTACGCTACTTACGCCAACAATCACGTGTTCAACATCGCCATTCCAGGCTGCGATGGCGGGCGCGTTTTCGTCGGCCAGCGCCAGGATCCGTTCTACGTCAACCTTGGCGAGATCTTCGACCTGGTCAACTTGAATCCGGCCGGTGCGCCTGCCGCAGCACCCAATTCGCTGGCGAAGAAGCAGATCACCGCGATCGAACTTGAGGTGCCGACAGCCTGCCTCGCTGCCGGCGGCAGTCCGATCATCGGTGGTTGGACAACCTCGAGCCTGCGTCAGGCCCGCGTGCTCAATCCTGCTCCACAGGGTGTGATTGCCGGCGCGACGCCCAGCAAGGGGCCCGAAGTGGTTGGCGGCGCGTGGACACAGGTTTCGCGACTCGGCATGCCGTTGGTCAACGAAGTGATCATCGGCTTGCCGGACAAGGATCGCTTCAATTCGAGCCAGCCGAAAGACGATGCGCAGTTCCTCGACTACGTGACCAACCCGACCCTGCCTGCGCTGCTGCAGGTGTTGTTCCCGCAGGTCACTGCGCCGACGCTGTTCCCACGCACGGATCTGGTCTCCGCGTTCTTGACCGGTATCGATACGCTCAACAAGCCGGCTGGCGTCGTGCCTTCGGAAATGCTGCGCCTCAATACGTCACTGCCAGCCAAGGCGGCCTCGGCGCAGAACACGCTCGGCGTCCTGGGTGGTGACACCAGCGGCTTCCCGAACGGTCGCCGTCCCGGTGATGACGTCGTCGACATCGAACTGCGTGTTGCAATGGGCGCGTTGTTGACCCCTGCCCAAGCACCTTCTGGCCAACTGCCGTTCACTGACCAGACCAGCGGCACGGCAGCGGACTATAACCAGACGTTTCCGTACCTGAAGACGCCACTAGCCGGTTCACCGAACGGCGCCGCCGCACCCGCCGCCGTGGGAGGATAAGCCATGAAGCGCAGCACTCTGGTTCTTGGCATCCTCGGCTTGGCTTCGGCGTTTGCATTGGCTGGCTGCGGCGGAAGTAATTCGAACAGTTCCAACACACCGCCGCCGCCACCGCCGCCACCGCCACCGCCGGCGACCACGAGTCTGACCGATTTCGTGCATAGCCAGCTCGCAGCGACGTCGGATACGACGCAACCGGTCGACATCAACGGCATCACGTTCACGTTTCCGGACGACTCCAATCCGGCTGCGTTCAATGACGTGACGGGCGGCCCGTAAGGTCACTCGAAACGACGCTGCGGCGGCTCCGGCTGCCGCAGTGTTATTTGCAAATGCCTGCACCCACGCGCGCATTCACGGGCTCTCACGATTTCTCTCGCGGCTTGCTTTCCCGTGTCCGAATCGGCAGGTGCGAGTGCCCATGCGCGGAGCCTTCTGATGTTGCAAAAACTTCGATTTGAAATACCCCACTGCCTGCGCGGCATGGTCGTGATGCTCGCGTTGGGCGCCTCATCATGCTGCATCGCCGGGCCGGAAACGCCATACACGCCTGCGCGAGACGACGCCGTACTGCAGACCGTGCCTTCGCGCACCGATCCTCGCGTGCGCGCGTTCGATGCGTTGCGCGCAGAAGTCGCGCAGCATCCGGGTGATGCTGGACGCACCGTGACGCTGGCCCGTGCGTACACGCAATACGCCCAAGGAACCGGTGATGCGCGCTATCTCGGGCGCGCCGAAGCTGTGATCGCACCTGCGCTTGCACAGAAGCCAACCCCAATCCCCGTGGCCCTGATGCACGCGACGATCCTGCAAAGTCGACACTTCTTCAGCGAGGCGCGGGTGCTGCTGCAGGACATCGTGCGACGCGATCCGGAAAACGACCAGGCCTGGCTGACGCTGGCGACAGTTGCCCAGGTTCAGGGCGACATGTCCGGCGCGCGCAGCGCTTGCGCGCACTTGCTCGGCTCGTCGAACGCACTGATCCCGGGCGGCTGCCTGTCGTCATTGAGTACGGTCGATGGACATGCCGAAGCCGCGTGGAAAGCGCTGCAAGTGCTGCTACCGCAACTGCACGCCGCAACGCCTGCGGAGCAATTGTGGATTCACAGCGTGATGGCCGACACAGCGATCACGCGCGGCGATGCGGCAGGCGCAGAAACGCATTTTCGCGACGCCCTGCAGGCGACGCCGGGCGATAACTTCGTGCTCGCCGACTACGCCGATTTCCTGCTTGACGAACAGCGTCCAGCGGACGCATTGAAACTGGTCAAGGACTTTGCGACGTCCGACACCAGCTTCCTGCGTCAGGTGCTCGCGGAACTCGCGCTCGATCTGCCGCAGGCGCAGGCGGACAAGAACGAGTTGGCGCAACGCTGGGCAGCGATCGATCGTCGTGGCAGCCGCACCTATGGACGCGAGGAGGCGATGTTTGCGCTGCACGCCGAACACGACGCGGCGCGTGCGCTGACGCTGGCGCAGGAAAACTGGAAGGTGCAACGCGCACCGAAGGACGCGCGCATTCTGCTCGAAGCAGCCTTGGCGGCGCATCAGCCGGGCGCAGCGCAGCCGGTGCTGGACCTTCTCGCGCAGACGCACTTGGAGGAGCCGCTCGCGGACGCGCTCGCTGCGCAGGTGCGAACTGGGCTGGCCACCCCACCG
>JBDTWV010000355.1:0-3791 GCA_040006495.1 Dokdonella sp. | reverse complement strand
GCGCGCGATGCAGGAGACCAGCCAGCTCGTCGAGAACCTGCGCGAAATCTGGTGCGAAGCTGCCAATCCGTTCGATCTCCTGCAGCAGCGCCGCGCCATCGCCGCTGGCAAGAATTTCCAGCAGCACGCGCACCTTCGCACGCTCGACGGTGCCGAGCATTGCATGGACTTCACGCGCATGCAGCGCACCACCGCCATGCGCAATCGCCTGATCGAGCAACGACAGGCCATCACGCAGCGAGCCGTCTGCCGCACGTGCGAGCACTTCGATGCCCTCCTCGTCAAACGCGATGCCTTCCGCGCCGAGGATGTGCCGCATCTGGCCGATGATCTGTTCAGGGGTGAGCCGTTTCAGGTTGAACTTGATGCAGCGCGACAGCACCGTCACCAGAAGCTTCTGCGGATCCGTGGTCGCCAGCAGGAATTTCACATGCGGCGGCGGCTCTTCCAGCGTCTTGAGCAGCGCGTTGAACGCCGCCTTCGACAGCATGTGGACTTCGTCGATCAGGTAGACCTTGTAGCGACCGCGCGTCGGCGCATACATTGCGTTGTCGATCAACTCGCGCACGTTGTCGATGCCGGTATTGCTGGCAGCATCGATTTCGAGCAGGTCGACGAAGCGGCCCGCATCGATTTCGGTGCAGGCGCTGCATTCACCGCACGGCTGCGAGGTCGGCCCCTTGTCGCAATTGAGCGACTTGGCGAAGATGCGCGCGATCGTGGTCTTGCCGACGCCGCGCGTGCCGGTAAACAGCAACGCGTGATGCAACCGGCCACTGTCGAGCGCATGGGTCAGCGCGCGCACCACGTGCTCCTGCCCAACCAGTTCGGAAAAGCGGCGTGGACGCCATTTGCGCGCTAGGGCTTGATACGACATGGGCAATTCGCAGGCGGGGGTTCGATTGTAGCAAGTGCCTTGCGAAAGGTTCGTTCACGCCGCCACGCGCACGCGCTCGCGCTTGTATGCTGACGGCGCGCCTAGTATTCTCCGCGGCCCATCGGACGTGCGGAAGGATCGCATCGCCAATGGGGTTTAAATGCGGAGAGGTGTCCGAGCGGTTGAAGGAGCACGCCTGGAAAGTGTGTAAACGGGTTATACCGTTTCGAGGGTTCGAATCCCTCTCTCTCCGCCACCTTCAAACACGTTGCATGCAGTACGAGCGCGTTTATCCCGCTCCGTCAGACAAGTTTATGGCGGCTCCGTCGGTTCTCCCGCGACGATAGCCCGCGAACTCCGCCAGGTCCGGAAGGAAGCAACGGTAGCGGGTGATTCGGGTGCCGGGATGTGGCTGGCGGAGCTGCCACCCTTGCGTTTCATCGCGCCGCACGGGCGCCATTTCGCTCCGTCGATGGCGATCGGCCATTCGTTACGCTCCCCATGCACTTTCAGAAGCCCGAGCACGCCGGAACCTTCGGCCGTTCGTCCTGAGGTATCGAAGGATGAACGATCCGAGCGAGTCGAAGTCGAATGCCTGGACTCTCAATTTTTCCCGGAATAGGAAGGGCCTCCCGAAGGAGGCCCGAATACAAGCGATCGACGATGAATCTCAGGGTCGCCGCGTGTGCGTCAACCGCACGGCCAACTAACCCATAGCGCGGGTCAGCCGCCGCTTCCCTCGAAGCCGTCCGCAAAGATGCGATCGGTGACAACGACCACACAACTTACCTCGACATCAGTCACGTCGGTTGAGCCGATCGTGCCGCTACCGTTGGACACCGAGCACAGCTGCGACGGCGCGCTGGGCTGGGCAATCACGACGACGGTGTAACTGGTCCCGCTGGAAAGCTGTGTCGTGAACGCGAACGGTCCATCGGCGTTGATCGCGAGGTTGGCACCGCTGTTCAACTTCAGCTTGAGCCCGCTACCGACCAAACCGCTCACTGTGCCGCCAACCGTGGAAAACGTCGGCGGCGTGATGCAGGTAACTGACAAGTTCGTCACATTGGCTGTGCCGATCGTGCCGCTGCCGTTGGCTATGGTGCAAATCTGCGTCGGAGCTTCCGGCTGGGTCCCGACGGTCACGGCATAAGTGTCGCCGCTGACCAGGCTGGTCGGGAATGCGAACACCCCGTTCGCCGCGATCGCCAGATCCGCGCCGCCGTTGAGGTTCAGGCTCAGACCGGCACCGCTCAGACCACTGACCGTTCCGCCGACCGAATACGTCTGCAGCGCGCCGCAGGTAACGATGACGTTGCTGACGTCCCCACTAATCGTTCCACTGCCGTTGGCGACCGTGCAGGTTTGCGCCGGGTTGCTCGGCTGCGTGGCAACGACAACGCTATACGGATTGCCGCTGAACACTTGCGTCGGGAAGGTGAACGAGCCATTACCCCCGATCGGCAGGCTCGCGCCGCCATTGAGCGACAGTGCCAAGCCGGAACCGGTCAGCCCGCTGACGCTTCCGCCGACCGAGTACGGTACCGGCGGCGGCGTGATGCAACTGACCGCGACATCGGTCACATTGGTCGAGGCGATCGTGCCGCTGCCATTGCTGACGGTGCAGGTCTGCGCCGGCGCGGATGGCTGAGCGCCGACGGCAATCGCATACGTGTTGCCGGTGACCAGCGCAGTCGGGAACGTGAAAGAACCATTCGCACTGAGTGGCAGGCTGGTCGCACCGTTCAAGGTCAGCACCAGACCGCTGCCGGCGAGCCCGCTGATCGTGCCGCCGACCGTGTAAGTGCCGGAACCCGCCGGTATCGTGAAATTGACGTCGGACACATCGAAGAAAACGTTGTTCGCGCAGCTGACGCTGACGCGAGCCTGCGTCGTCGTGATGGACGGCACGGTGACGCTGGCATTGCCCGAGTTGGCAACACCGCTGGCCAGTGTGTAGGCGAACGTCTGGCCACCATCGCTGGACAGTGCAATGTCGACTGCGCTGCAATTCACAGGTGCAGCACTGGTATTGGCGACGTCCCAACTCACGGTTTGCGCCGAGCCTTGGGCCCAGCTCACGGCCGTATTCGGTGCGCTGACCTTGAACGGACCCGCCGTGTTGACCACGCTGAGTGACACGTCGGCGCTCTGGCTGGTGCCATACCCCGGACGCACGTCGCGCGCGGTCAGGCGGAACTTCAACGTGCGTGTGGTCGTCGGCAGCAATTCACCCTTCACCGCCACGCCGGACAGCACGGTCGAAAGTTTCGGGAACATGCGCGCGCCGCTCGTGGTGGGGGCAAACGAGCGGAAAATCGGGCTGGACCCGTTGTCGCCCGCTGTCAGGGGCGCTTGCGGACCCAGATCCCATTCCTCCCAGTCATACATCACCACATCGGCACCGTCGGCGTCCGTTGCCGTGGCGCTCAGCACGAACGGCGTGCGCGCAGGAATCGTCAGACCGGTCGGCAATCCTGCCGTATTGATCACCGGCGCAAGGTTGCTATTGGTCGTGTTGACCGAGCAACTGCCTCCGGTATTCGTGTAATTGGTGATTTCCTGCAGGCTGATCGCGTGGAAGAACGGATCAGAATGCGGCTGCAGATCATCCGCGCCACAGATGCCGGCGTAACCCATGATCGTGCTGCCACTCCCGGGTTCATATGCGGTCGGTCCGTTGCGATTGCCGCCCGAGCAGTTGCTGATCGAACCATTGAAGGGATGGTTGCCGCCGAATTGATGCCCCATCTCATGGGCGACGTAATCGATATAGAACGCATCAGCAATCGGGTTGCCCATGCCGGTGGTACCGCGTCCTTTCGACGAGGGATCGCAGACAACACCCAAATAGGCGACGCCACCGCTGCCGGTCGTGAACACGTGCCCTATGTCATAGCTGTTCGCGCCGATC
>JBDTWV010000354.1:0-3797 GCA_040006495.1 Dokdonella sp. | reverse complement strand
GCGCGCGTTGGCTAACCGCGTCGCGCCGCTGCTTGACGAGATGAATGCAGCGCTCACCGATGCGGCGAACTCACAAATAGTCGTGCGCGGCACCCTCCGGCTCAATGTGACGGGCGCAGTCATGCCCGACATCCTGCCTCCACTCATCGAGGCCTATCTCGCGCGCCATTCTGAGGTGCGCGTCGAGATCGCTGTTGAAGACCGACTGGTCGATGTAACAGCGCTCGGCTTCGATGCCGGAGTGCGCTATGGCGAGCATCTGGCGCTCGATGTCATTGCGCTTCCGATCGGGCCACAAACGCAGCAACTGGCACTCGCAGCCTCACCAAATTATCTCGCCGCGCGCGGTATCCCTTTGCATCCGACAGAGATTCTGGAGCATGACTGCATCCGCCTGAAGTTTTCGAACGGCAAGTTGATCCAATGGGAAATGGAACGGAGCGGTGAGACGTTGACGGTCGATCCGGTCGCCAGACTCACCGTCGGAGTGAACGCAGTTGATAGCGCAATCAACTTCGCGCGATCCGGCGGTGGCATCATCGCAACCTTCCAGAATTGGCTCGACGCGGACTTCGAGCGGGGCACCCTCTTGCCGGTCTTGCCGGACTGGTGGATGTCCTTCGAAGGTCCACAGCTCTACTTTTCCAGCCGCTTCATGCCACCTCCCCTGCGCGCCTTCGTTGATCTGCTAAAAGAAAAACCGGTGAATTCATGAGCACCATTCGCGCGAGAAGATCCTGCCCGAATGCAGGTCATCGGTGCCCGGTAGCGTTTTGAAGTCCAGCCTGTGCATTTTCGCAAGAGTTGGGACTCGCCGATACGTAGCCTGCTCAGACATCGAATTCAGTTGAGCGCTCAAGATCGGCAATAAACCCGGACTTCTGCGTCGGGCGCCATCCCAGCTGCTGTTGGGTCAGCGTGCTCGAAGCCGGCGCGTCCATGCTGACTAGGAACCCGAGCCAACCGAAATGGCTTTGCGCCTCCGCAGGAGACAACTCGTTGATTGGCAGATTCAGACGCCGACCGATCGTTTCTGCAATATCCCGAAGCGACACACCTTCTTCAGCGACGGCGTGATACCGCGCCCCAGCAGAATTTTTCTCAAGCGCCAGTCGGTAAAGGGGTGCTGCATCAAGTCGGTGTATCGATGACCAGCGATTAAGTCCGTCGCCGACATAAGCCGATACGCCCTTCTCGCGCGCAAGCGCGATCATGTACGCGGCGAGTCCTTGCTTGTTTCTGTCGTGAACTTGCGACATACGCACCACCGACACGTTCACGCCGCGTGCGATCAGCGCGAAGGCCGTAGGTTCCGAAACCCGTGGAGATCCTCCGCCATCGGCGGGCGTTACGTCGTTTTCGGTGGTAACGCGCCCCGGCGTGAGGGGCAGCCCGGAGGTCACGATCAACGGTCGATCGGAGCCTTCGAGCACACCACCCATTACTTCGATGGCCTGTTGATCGGCAGCACAGTTCTGCGCGAAGTTCGAGAAATCGTGATCGAAGGCGGCGTGAACTACACCGTCCGACGCTTCAACCCCGCGGCGAAGACTTTCCCGGTCTGCAAGGTCTCCCCGGTGTGCTTCGGCGCCGGCGGCGACCAGAGATTCGGCGCCCGCGTTCGAGCGGGTCAGCCCCAGCACTTGGTGCCCGGCCTTGATGAGATCAGTGACGATTGCGGAGCCGACAAAGCCGGTAGCGCCGGTGACGAATATACGCATGATGATTAACCTATTTAGTTTGCGCAGATGAGATGCATGGTGTCGCTGCGAACAACATCACCAAGCCACCGGGCCGTTCTCGTCGGAGAACGTTCCCGTGGGACCGTCCGCGTCGATGAGCGCGAGACGCACCGCCTCGCTGGCGCCCTGCTCAACGGTTCGTGCACCCGAAAATCCATTGAGCGCCGTAGCGGTGTGGCCGGGGCACGCGATGTTGACTTTGATGTTGGTCGATTCCAGCGCAAACGCGAAGGCAAGCGTCACGGCGTGAGCGGCAGACTTCGACGCGGAATAGTTGCCGAACATGGCGCGGTGGGGGTTTCCCGGCTCCGAGTTCCAAGCGAGCGATCCGCCGGTGCTGCCGAGGTTGACGATGCGAGCGGCCGGTGCCTCGCGCAGGAGCGGCAGCATCGCCTGGGTAACGGCAATGAGGCCAAACACGTTTGTCTCCCACAGCTTGCGCACGTCGTCGAGCGGAGCGACAGTCAGGAGGCCTGCATTCACTAAACCGCCCTCTGAGGCTGATCCGTCCGGCGCGGGAATATGCGAAACGCCAGCGTTGTTCACGAGCACGTCCAGACGGCCGAACTCCCGCCGAATGCGCTCTGCAGCCGCGTCGATCGACGCTTGATCCGTCACGTCGAGCTGCAACGCATGCGCTGCTGTGCCGATGCTCTCCGCGGCGGCCGTGCCCTTGTCCAGGTCGCGAGAGCCGATGAGAACGGTCAAGCCCTTTGCCGCGAGATCGGTTGCGATCTGAAGGCCGATGCCCTTGTTGGCACCCGTAACGAGAGCGATGGATTTGTTATGCATGGCAAGTTCCTCTTCGTATGTCGATGGATAACCGTCGTTGCCCCGATGTGCTATCTTGCTCAAACGGAATGGCGTTCCGGTATTAAACGGAAGATCGTTCCGTTTGTCAAGCGAGAAGAGATTGATGAGCAAGAAATCGGAAACCCAAGGGGTTCACCAAGAGTCCGGTCTACCCAGGAATCGGCCAATGCGCGCCGATGCGCGGCGGAACATCGACGGGGTGCTGCAGGCGGCCAAGAAGGTATTCGCGAGCATTGGCGTGGATGCACCGATGCGCGCAATCGCGGAGGCGGCAGGCGTCGGGGTAGGCACGATTTACCGCCACTTCCCGCAACGTGCGGACTTGGTGGCAGCTGTCTTCCGTCAGGAGATCGATGCCTGCGCCCAAGCCGCTGCGAGCCTTTCGGCCCAGCACGTGCCCGGCGTTGCGCTGGCCAAGTGGATGCAGCGGTATGCAGATTTCATCGCGACCAAACGTGGACTTGCCACGGCGCTGCACTCGGGAAACCCTGCCTTCGAATCCCTGCCCGCTTACTTCCAGCAGCACCTTCGCCCGGCACTTCAGACGCTGCTCGAAAGCGCAGCGAGTGCCAACGAAATCCGTGCCGGTGTTGATCCGGACGATCTGCTGCACGCAGTCGCGAGCTTGTGCATGCCTGCACGAGACGAAGACCGCGCACGGCGAATGGTCGACCTTTTAGTTGATGGGCTACGCTACTCAGCCCGATAGGCTCAACGCAGAAAAGCGCCAGCCTTCGGGTGCCAAGACATACCAACACGATCGATCACGCATCACCTTTGTATGTCGCCCGCGTCCTTCGTCGTATACGCCCCACGACCCATCATCTCAAGTGTCACCAAACAAATATCACCAGCGAGGCTCGAGCCTTCTGATTAGCCCTGTACAGCAGATCGAAGCTTTGTCGCTCCTTCGAACGTCGACGGTGCCGAACGCAACACTCGGCGGCATCGGACGCCGATTTGCTGCAACATGATTGATACAGTGTTGCGTTGCTCTATTCCTTGAACGCAACAGCATGTAGCGTCAGCCAAACGCAACAGTAGTTATGTGTTTTTTTGAGTTATTGCCCTGCCAGATAAGAATCTACTGCCGCAACATGAGTCCTTAAGTATAAAGAATGCGAAATTAAGCCGTGCTACCTATCCTTGCGGTCGCGGCAGATGTCGCGCTCAGGAACAAGGAAGAACCTGGTTACCCATCTGTTGCATCCTTAGTTCCGTAGATCCGCATCAGATAGCCGT
>JBDTWV010000353.1:0-3798 GCA_040006495.1 Dokdonella sp. | reverse complement strand
GGCAGGTCATGCCCCTTGGCTAGCATCTGGGTACCGACCAGGATGCGTGCACCGGCGCTCGGCAGGTGCTCGAACAATGCATCGCGCATGCGCCGGCCGCGCGCGGCGTCGCGGTCGACGCGAACGATCGGAATGTCAGGGAAACGTGCCGCAAGTGCTTCTTCCAGGCGCTCGGTTCCCTCGCCGAGCGGATGCAGCGCGAGGCCACCGCAGGCCGGGCAGGCCCGTGGAACCTTCTGTTCGCGGCCACAATGATGACAGCGCAACCGCGCCGCGCCGCGATGCCAGGTCATCGCGCGTTCGCAGTCCGGACACTGCGCGCTCCAGCCGCAATCGTGGCAGAGCAGCACCGGTGAGTAGCCACGCCGGTTCTTGAACACCAGCGCCTGTTCGCCGCGCGCGAGGCAGGCCGCGATCGCGTCCAGCGTGGGTACGGCGAGGCCGTGTTGCAGGCGCTGTGTGCGCAGGTCCACGACGCGCAGTGCGGGTGGTTGCGACTGCCCGGCGCGATGACTCAGCCGCAAACTCTGATAGCGGCCCGCGGCTACATTGGCGAGACTTTCCAGTGAGGGTGTCGCCGAACCGAGCACGATCGGAATATCGAGCGCCTTCGCGCGCATCACCGCCAGATCTCGCGCGTGATAGCGAAAGCCGTCCTGTTGCTTGTACGACGCGTCGTGTTCCTCGTCGACGATGAGCACACCTGGATTGGGCAGCGGCACGAACACGGCGGAGCGCGTGCCGAGGACCACCGACGCCTCGCCACGCGCGGCGCCGAGCCATGCGCGTGCACGCTCGCTGTCGCCGAGTCCCGAATGCACCGCCGCGATATCGATGCCGAGACGCTCGCGGAAGCGCCGCACGGTCTGCGGCGTCAGCGCGATTTCCGGCACCAGCACCAGCGCCTGACGGCCTTGGGCGATGCAAGCCTTGATGATGTCGAGGTAGACCTCGGTCTTGCCACTTCCGGTGACACCGTCGAGCACGAATGGAGCGAATCTGTCCCCGACTGCGATCACCGCTTCGGCCGCACTACGCTGTTCGTCGTTGAGCGCTGGTCCAGCGACTGCGCAGTGCGGAAGTGCCGTCGCGGCGAGCCGCGCGCGCTCAATCCAGTTGCGTCCGATCGCGGCGCGTATGCTCGCCGCGCCCGCCGTGCGGACCTCAGCGTGCGTGGCCGGCAGTGGCCCCGGCGCGAGCGCGCCGAGCAGCGCGTCAATGCGCGTACCTCGGCGGCGTTTTGGGTCGTCGAGGGCCGCGAGGCCGGCCGCGGACAGCCGTAACGCCGCAACGCCGCTCGGCGGCAACGCACGCACGGAACGCAGCGCGACCGGCAGCGCAGCCTGAAGCACCTCACCCAGCGGATGCTGGTAGTAACGCGCGGCCCAGCGCAGCGTCGCCATCAACTCGTCGGTCAGCAACGACGTTGCATCGAGTACGCGTTCGACGGATTTAAGCTTGCCCTCGTCCTGATCGGAGGTCGCCATCTCACCCATCACCACGCCGACCATCTTGCGACGGCCGAATGGCACCAGTACGCGGCATCCGCTGCTCACCGGCTCGCCGCTCGCGCGGTAGTCGAACAGCGAGTTCCGTGGGACCGGAAGGGCGATGCGCAGGATTGGATTCATGGCGGAAACAGGGCGCCAAGCGAGCGCATGGGCGAGTGTAGCGGAGCGCTCCCATGACACGGGCCGAGTTGCACGCTTTTCCTCATCAAAAAATCATGAAGCTCACTTAACTGGCGGGTCCGGAACGGTTTTTCTTGTTATCCACACACGCTGTGGATAACTCTGTGGATGACGCCGTCCGAACAGGGCAATTAGGCGCTAAATTGAGCCTTGAACCTCACCTTGGCGAAAGTTTAACCACACTTGGATAACGATTATATTTCAATAACTTGCATTGCAACATATCCATCAAAAGGACGCTGAGCCACGTTCACATGACGGTTTCTTACAGATTTTGTCGCCTTGTGCACAACCGCTTGACAGGGGCGTTCGGACTCGTTCCATCAGCGCCGGTGCGGCTTTCGCGTCAACCTGCGCCGTCCTGCCGCGTTATACCGCGACGAAAGCCCTTCGAAAGGCCAAATACGAATGCTTGCTGACTCCCTCTCCATGAGCGTCCACGAACGTATGCCCGCCCGCGCCGCGACATCCATGGACGATTCGCGCGCGCTCGAACAATTCCTGCGTGGCATCGAGCGGCGTGCGCTGCGGATGACCGAATTTGCCAGCGGCAACCGTGAGGAAGCGCTGGATCTTGTCCAGGATGCGATGTTTGGTTTCGTGCGCCACTACGGCGCGCGTGCGAGCGACGAGTGGTCGCCGCTGTTCTGGCGCGTGCTCAATAGTCGCATCAATGATTGGCACCGCCGCCAACGCGTGCGCGGTCGTTGGCTGGGCTGGTTCGAGCGCAGCGATACCGCAGTCGATGATGACCCAATCGCGGCGCTACCTGATCCGGGAGAGCCCGGTCCACTGGCGCGCATGGCCGATGGCGAGGCGAGCGCCGCACTCGAAACTGGCTTGCGTGCGCTGCCGCTACGCCAGCGCCAAGCCTTCATGCTGCGCATGTGGGAGGGCCTGGACGTCGCCGAAACATCGCGCGCGATGCGCTGCAGCCAAGGCAGTGTGAAGACGCATCTGTCGCGCGCGTTGGCCAACCTGCGCCACTCACTGGAGGCCCACCGATGAAAACTCCTGCGAACGAACCGTGGATCGACCGCTCGGTCGCTCTGCTTGAACAATCTGCACAATCACTCGATGCGGCGACATTGCTGCGGCTCAATCGCGCCCGCCAAGCGGCCCTCGCCCAGCGATACGGCCACCGCCGCGGCTGGGCCATCGGAAGCGGCCTCGCCGGTGCGACACTGGCTGTCCTGATCGCATTCGGTATCGGCCACCGGCTGCATGCTCCCGCAGGAATCAAGCTAGACGCGGCCGAACACACGATGAGTGACAGCGTTGCGCTGACCGACGACGATTCAACCGATATCTATGAAAACCTCGACTTCTATGTGTGGCTCAATGCCGAACAGCATGGCAACGACTGAACGCACTGACGACCAGCGCATGCCACGACAGTCAGCTCGGACATGGCGGCTGGCGCTACTACTGGCATTGTGTGCAGTTACCACCACCGCGCTTGCACAGGCGCCCGATACCACGCAGCCGCGCGTCCCTTGGAACGCTTTGACGCCGGCAGAACAACAGGCGCTGGAGCCAGTGCACGCACAATGGGATCAGGCATCAGGCAGCGATCAGGCACACTTCCGGCGCGCCGCCGCACGCTGGCAAAACGCGCCGGAGCCGAGACGCGACGCCATCTCGCAGCGGTTTGCGCGCTGGGCCGCGATGACGCCGCAGCAGCGCGACGTCATGAAGGCGCGCGCGCAGAAATTCCGCGAGCTACCGCCACAGCAGCAGCAGGAAGTACGCGAGGCGGCACGGCGCTTCCGCGCAATGTCGCCGACGCAGCGTCGGGCGCTGCGCGAACGCTACGATAAAGCGCCTCGCGAGGCGCACCCACATCCCCAGCAGAAGATGTAGTCGCCGCGCGGCTTGATATTTACGCGATAGCCAGTGCGGCGATGAACGCACCTGCCAAGCCGAATGCCAGGATCGTCAGATAGCAGATCGCGATGACCCAATCAGTAAGGATGGCCATCACCCAGCCCTGGCGGTAGATGCGCTTGTGCATCAGGAACAGATAGATCGGCACCCAGCACAACGCGGCAGTACGAATTACCTGCAAGGGTAGCAACGCCCACGTGGCGCTGGCCTGCGCCCAGTC
>JBDTWV010000352.1:0-3816 GCA_040006495.1 Dokdonella sp. | reverse complement strand
AAGGAAGGCGACATCGTCAAGGTCAAGGTGCTCGAAGTCGACAAGCAGGGCCGTATCCGCCTGTCGATGAAGGCGGTCGACGAGGAAACCACTCCGGCGGCGTGATTGCGCTGCGGGAGACATGAAAAAGGCGGCCCAAGTGGCCGCCTTTTTTTGTGTCGATGTTTCGTGGAGTGCGCGAACCGATTGCTACAATCAACACATTGTCCGACTACGTCCCCAACTCAGCCGATGCCCCACTCCGTGCCGTCCTATCCAGAGTTCCGTTCACGCGTCGCGCAGACCTGTTCGCTGCGGTGCCTTGTAGACACCGCCATCGAGGACGCGCCGGTGTTGGATGCGGTGCTCTCTGATGTCAGTGAACGTGGCGAGCGCAGCGGCTACGAACACTTCTCACTGATGTTCCGTGCGGAGGAAGGGACCGGCCCACGCCAGGGCATGTATGCGGTCAGCTTCGCCGATGGTGTGCGCTGGGACGTATTCCTCGTGCCCGTCGAGCGCGACAGTGCGCGGATTGTCTACGAAGCGTGCTTCAACCGCGGCGTACCGGCCTGAGGCGTGGCGCGTATCGGCATCAGATGCGGTTGAACACGACCTGATAGCCAACGCCTGTGTTGCCGACGGGTGACATGAACGCATCAAACGATGCAAGACCGATTGCGCCCACGCGGTAAATGCCTTCCGGCAGACGTCGATCGGCGTCACCCTTGAAGATCAGGGTGAAACATTTCTCACGAGATTTGGCGACATTCGGGTAGCTGCGCAGGCTCTTGGGACGTACGACTTCGGCGAGCTTCAACGTTGCATTCGAGGTTTCGCGCGTTACGTTGAACTCGCGTCCGACCAACGCGGCAAATGTCGCGTAGCCGAGTGCGTCTTCCTTGGTCGCTGTGTCCTTTGATTGCGACGGCGCTGCGTGTGCACGTTCAAGCACGAGCGCCGTGCAGACGAGCGCGATTTGCTGGAGGAAGCGACGGCGAGGCTGAGACATGGCGTGGGTCCGGCAGCGTGAATCAAGCGGTGAGTCTAGCAGGCAGATTGCTCCCAGAAGAAGCGTCGGCACAACGAATTCATTTCTACTTGTGCGGCCGCGCGCCATTGACCTACTATCGAACCTCGCGTGCGCCAGTGCACGGATCGCAAGCAGGGGGAATCCAGTGTCCGAAGCCTTCATCGGTGAAGTCCGGATGTTTTCGTTCGATTTCCCGCCCAAGAACTGGGCAACCTGCGACGGGCAATTGCTGCCCATCAATCAAAACCAGGCACTCTTCTCGTTGCTGGGTACGACCTACGGCGGTAACGGCATTCAGACATTCGCCTTGCCTGACCTTCGCTCGCGCACACCGATCCACTTCGGTACGGGGCCGGGACTGAGTAATCGCGCCCTGGGTGAAACCGCTGGTGTAGAAAATCACACGCTGACCGCTGCTGAAATGCCAATTCACGGGCATCTGTTGCAGGCGGCGACGACGGCAACGAGTAAAACACCTGCAGGTGCCGAGCTGGCCCAGAACACATCCAAGCTGTTCCTCAGCGGCACGCCGGACCTCGCGCTTCCGTCCAGCACGCTCGCTGCGGTCGGTAGCAACCAACCACACTCGAATATTCAGCCGTGCGCGGTCGTCAACTTTTCGATTTGCCTGTACGGCATCTTTCCTTCACGCAATTGAGGTTTCCCCGTGGCCGATCCCTTCGTTGGCGAGATCCGTATGGTTGGCTTCAATTTCGCGCCGGCAGGCTGGGCCTTTTGCAATGGTGCTCTGCAGAGCATCGCGGACAACGACACCTTGTTTGCCTTGATCGGAACAACGTATGGCGGCGATGGTGTTTCGACGTTCGCCCTGCCAAACCTGTCCGGTCGAATTCCTTTGCACAAGGGGCAAGGGCCGGGTCTCAGTCCGTACGTCATCGGTCAGCTCGCCGGCACAGAGGAAGTGACGTTGCTGTCCTCGCAGATACCGGCGCACACGCACCAGGTATCGGTTGCAACGACGGGTACCCGCACGACCAGTGCGAGCGCAAATCTGCTGGCGAGCGGCGAAGCCGATATCTACACGCACGACACGAGCATTCCTGCGACCCTGTCGGCAGCGGCGGTCGGTGGTGCCGGCAGCGGCCAGGCGCACCCAAACTTGCAGCCCTACGTCGTGGTGAATTTCGTCATCTCGCTGTTCGGCATCTTCCCTTCGCGCAACTGAAGAACAGTCATGTCCGATCCTTTCGTGGGTGAAATTCGCATCGTTGGCTTCAATTTCGCTGCGCGTGGATGGGCGCTGTGCAACGGCCAACTCCTGCCGATTTCTCAAAATACAGCGCTGTTTTCGCTGCTCGGCACGCAGTTCGGCGGCAATGGCCAGACCAACTTCGGGCTGCCGAACCTGCAGGGCAGTGCGCCGATGGGTAGGGGCGACGGCGCAGGATTGACCTCGCGCCAAATGGGCGATACCGGGGGCACCGAATTGGTCACCTTGGTCCAGACCCAGATGCCAGCGCATACGCATGCGATGGCTGGGAGCGGCGCTACAGCGGATCGCGCCAACGCGCGCGGCGCGAGTTTGGCCGTGGCTGCGGACAATACCTATTCGACAGGGACCCCCACCGCGGCGCTTGCGGCGAACAGTGTCGGAACCGCCGGTAGCGGCCAGGCGCACAACAATATGCAGCCATTCCTGACCCTGAACTTCATAATCGCGCTGCAAGGCATATTCCCGGCCCGCAACTAGTATGCGCATGCGCACACAGTCGGACAACGACAACCGCGCACAGATCGGTCTGCGTGCCATCTCTGCGGCTGACGAGCCGCTCCTGCACCGCGTTTACTCGAGTACACGCTCCGACGAGCTCGCGCCTCTCGGCTGGAGCGAAGGGCAGATCGAGGCCTTTATCGCCATGCAGTTCGAGGCGCAGCGCCGCGACTACTGGCACAACTACGACACCAGCCGCTTCCAGATCGTGACCTGCGACGGTGTCGATGTCGGGCGACTGTATGTGGAACGACGCGCGGACGAATTGCGCGTGGTCGATATTGCGCTGCTGCCGCCATTTCGCCGGCGTGGCATCGGGGCGAGCCTGTTCGCGTGCCTGTTTGACGAGGCAGATGCGGCCGCAATTCCCGTGCGCATCCACGTCGAACACGAGAACCCGGCACAACACCTCTACCAACGACTTGGCTTCGCATTTTGTGGCGAGCCCGGCCCGGTATATCGATTGATGGAGCGATCCCCGCGCGTGCACGGCGGCGGCAGACGGCAGGAACTGGCGGCATGAAACAGGACACGCGCGACATGATCACATTCGCACCGAACAGACACCGCCTTGCCGGCTTGCTCAGCGCGCTTGCCCTGTTGATGGCGACATCGCAGGCATGGTCGGCAGGGAGCGTCAGCACATTGGCGGACAGTGGTCCAGGCAGCCTGCGCGCGGCTGTCGTCGGCGGCGGTGCGGTGCCCATCTTTGTCACTGGAACGATCGTCCTGACCAGCGGCCAGATCACCGTGCCGAATGGCACCACGATCAGCGCAGTCGGCGCGAATCAGCTCAGTGTCAGCGGCAACAACGCGAGTCGCGTGTTCGACATCGCGCTTGCGTCAACCGTATCGATTGCTGGCGTAACCGTGACCGCAGGTAATGCGGGCAGCGGTGGACAAGGCGGCGCGATCCGCAACGCAGGCACGCTGACCCTCACCGGTGTCGCGGTCAGCGCCAACACGGCCGGCGACGCGGGCGGCGGCATCTACAGCAGCGGCACGCTCAACGTCAGCAACAGCGTCTTCAACGGCAATGGTGTCAGCGCTGTCGATTGCGCGGGCGGCGGTG
>JBDTWV010000351.1:0-3817 GCA_040006495.1 Dokdonella sp. | reverse complement strand
CATGCTGCGCGCTGCCATCGTCGTTGAAGGTTTGCGCTACGCGCTGGACATATGCCCGCGTCGGGTTGCTGGTGACCAGACGCTGGATCAAGCGGATCGCGACGAAAGGCCCGACGTTCGGGTGCCGGAAGATATTGTCGAGCGCCGCGCTCATTTCTCCTTGCGCATCGGCGCCGTGAACCAGCAAACCGTTGGCGAGCGCGACGCCCGGGTAATCGAGCAATTGCTTGTTCGAGGTGTTGTCGTGATACGCCTCGACTGCCTGCATGGGTTTGCGCCACGGCAGGTCATCGCTACTGCTGGGTCCACACCAGGAAAAGGTGTCCTCGTTGCAGCAGGTGTAGGTGGTTTCTCCGCAACCGGCGTTGTTCCAGATCCAGCCGGTGAATACTGCCGCGAAGCCACGCACCGCGGCCTGATTGTAGGTCGGGATCGGCTGGCCGCCGGCCAGTTTCGCGCTGCCGTCGAGATTGAGCTGGACCAGTCCGACCGAAAAGAGTTGGTTGACCTCTCGCGCGTAGTTCTCGTCCGGATGCATGTTTTGTGAGGGATCTGCTTTCTGGTTGCCGATCATGCTCAGGTAAATGCCCATCGTGGGATGCTTGGTGACATCCTCCAACAAGCTGCGATAGTTCACGAACGCATCGGTCGCGAGCAGATCGTAGAAACTTGCCAGCGCCCACGGCTGGTTCGCGAGCGTGCCATTGCTGTTTGACACCACAAAGATTTCGCTGAGCGCGAACGCAACGCGCTGGCGCAACTGGTCGGTCGGAATCGCGTTGCCGCGGCTCGGGTCGGGCGTGCCTGCCGAGTTGATCGCCCAGATTTCGAGGCGCGCGGCGTCGCTGATGTACTGCTGGCCGCCGGCTTCAACCCAGTCGATATATGCCACCTGAGTCGATACCGGCGCCGAGAACTGCTCGTTCAGCCATCCCTCGTAGCCGAGCAGACGCACATGCGTGATGTCATTCGCGCTGGCCCCGAATGTCGCCTGGGCCAGGAACCGCGACGCATCGGCGTCAGTCGCCGGACCGCTGGTGATGCCGTCGAAACTGTCGTGAAAGCTCGCATCAGGCCAATGGCTCAAACCTTGCGCATGCCCCTGCGGCGCTGGCAGCAACGCAAACAGGCCCGCAAACAGGAGCATGCCGTTCAGAAAAACGCGTCCCCGGAATTGCTCTGAGTCAATCATCACGGCGCCTCTGCATGACCGGTCGCGAGCCCGGACAAAACGGACACTAGCGTGCTCCGCCGAGTCGATTCATGACGCAGGCCGCACTTGCGCGAATTAACGTCCGAGCGGCGCAGTGCGCTTGTTGCGCCGAGATGACGGTGACGGCTCACTCGGCGGTCCCCACAGCAGATCGTCGAGATCGCGCCCCCACCCATGAGCGACAAGATCGACGCGACCGTTGCGGCAGAACACGCCTTCCTCAGCGAGTCTGCGCACCTGATCGCGAAACCCTCGACTGCCGGCGGCAAAAGCAAGGCGGCCGTCGGCTCGCAGGACGCGATGCCAGGGCAATTGCAATTCGGACGGCGCTTCGCGCAATACGCGACCTACCAGGCGCGCACGGCGCGGCAGGCCGGAGCGCGCCGCGATCTCGCCATAACTGGTCACCATGCCCCACGGAATGGCTGCGAGCGTGCGGCGGATCGCAGCGTGCCCTGGCGGGATTCGGGCTGGCACTGGTTTGATCGGCGCGGCACGCATAGGCTGCTAGGATACGGGCGAACCCCCGCTGGAGAAACGCCAGTGCAGAGCTTCGAGCAAATCCGCACCCACGTCGGCGCGCGCCATACACTGGGAACCAATGATCCGTATCTGATCAGCTTCGACCTAAGCGTCAGCGGTGGCCGCCATCAAGGGCTTTATCTCGCCGAGATGGATGACGAGGATGGCTCGAAGTACCTGCGCATCTCCACGCCGATCGCGCCGTTCACCGGCATGGACGGCATCCGCTGCCTGCGCTTCAACTGGGAGCAGCGCACCGGCTTTCTCGCGGTCAGCGATCTGGCAGGCTCGCCATACCTCCACCTGTGCGAGAACCGGCCTTACAGCCTGCTCTCGGATCGCGAGATCGATCGAGTGATCTCGGAATTGGGCACGCTCGGCGATCGCATGGAACGCGCCATCTCCAGCGGTGGCGATACGCTCTGAATAGGGTCGGGTTCATGTGTCGCGTAGTGGAGCGCTTCCGATCGGATTGATGGTCGGAACAATGACTCTGGCCTGACTCAGGCCCAGCCAAGCATCCGCGCCGCCTCGACCAGCAGCCACGCGATCGAGCCGGTGATCGGCAGGGTCAGGATCCATGCCCACACCATGCGTTCGACGATGCTCCAGCGGATCGCGTTGACGCGCTTGGCAACGCCCACGCCGAGGATCGCAGCAGAAATATTGTGTGTAGTCGAGACCGGGATGCCGAAATGCGACGCGGTCAGTATCACGGCCGCAGAGGCGGTTTCGGCCGCGAATCCGTTGATCGGGTGTAGCTTCACCAGCTTGTGGCCAAGCGTCTTGATGATGCGCCAACCGCCGACCGCGGTGCCCGACGCCATGGTCAGCGCGCACAGCACTTTGATCCAGATCGGGATATCGAACTGGCGATCCGCATCCTCGGCGATGCGCAGGAAGTGCAGCCACGAGGGAATGTGATCAAGCGCGCCCGATGCGGTCGCCGCGGCCAGCGCGAGCGCAATGATGCCCATGGTCTTCTGCGCGTCATTCATGCCGTGCGACAACCCCATCGCGCTGGCAGAGACAAGCTGAGCCTTGCCGAAAAATGCGTTGGCGAAGCGCGTGCGACCGAATCGCTGCAACGGACCGGTGGTCGATCCGAGCCATTCGAACAACGAAAACAGGAACCCCATCAGCAGCAGACCGATGATAAATCCGGCCACCGGCGAGGTGACCATCGGCAAGACGACTTTGGGCAGCACGCCTTTCTCGCCCCACCAGTGCAAGCTGCCCTGCGCCCAGATGATCGCGTGCCAGTTGTTTTGCGCAGCGGCCAGTGCAGCACCGCACAGGCCGCCGACGAGTGCGTGTGACGAACTCGACGGCAGACCCCACCACCAGGTGATCAGGTTCCAGACGATCGCGCCGAGCAACGCACAGATCAGCACGACCGGTGTTACCACCACCATGTTGGTGTCGATCAGGCCTGACGCGATCGTTTTCGCCACGGCGGTGCCAGCCAGCGCGCCGATCAGGTTGGTCGTTGCGGCGAGCATCACCGCCTGGCCCGGCGTCATCACCTTGGTCGCGACCACCGTCGCGATCGAATTGGCGGTGTCATGAAAGCCGTTGATGTATTCGAACGCCAGCGCGACCAACACGACCAGCAGCACGAGGGTCAGTTCCATCGACGATCCTTGGTGCGTTTCGGGTGTGTGCTCAGGAATTCTTGAGAACGATGTGATACGCGACGTTGCCAGCGTCGCGGCAGCGATCGATCGCCTTTTCGAGCAGTTCGAACAAATCCTTCAGCAACAGGATCAGGATCGGCTCGTGGCTGCCGCTGTACAGGTCACGATACAACTCGATCATCAGTCGATCCGCCTCGCTCTCGATGGCCTGCAAGCGATCGTTGAGTGATTTCATTGCTTCCAGATTCATGCCGCGGCGCAACTGGCCGACCATCTGCTCGATCACCTCGGCCGCCTTTTCCAACATCGCGGCGCGCGAGGCGAAATCGACGTCGGCAAGCCGGTCGGCAGCCAGCGAATAACGCTCGGCGAATTTCGAGATGGCCTTGGTGATCTTGTTGAGGGCAGCCGACAACGCCTCGATATCCTCGCGGTCGAGCGCAGT
>JBDTWV010000350.1:0-3818 GCA_040006495.1 Dokdonella sp. | reverse complement strand
GCCGAGGAAGTGCCGATCGCGTTTGTCTACAACGAGCGCCCGCACGTGGTGATGATGGCGACACCGCGCGACCTTGATGATTTCGCACTCGGCTTCAGCCTGAGCGAAGCGGTGATCGCGCGAGCAGTCGAGCTTGGCGAAGTCACCACGCAGACCCTGCTCGAAGGCATCGAGTTACGCGTGCGCGTTCCCGCCGCACGCGCCGACGTGCTGGAGCAGCGCCAGCGCAACCTGACCGGCCGCACCAGTTGCGGACTGTGCGGTGCCCAGGCGCTGGAAGACGCGATGCGGCAACCGCCGCCGGTCAGCGGCGGTCCGCGTATCGACGCCCGAATCCTGCAGCGCGCGCTCGCGCAACTGGACGCGTTGCAGCCGCTGAATGCCGTTACCGGCGCCACTCACGCCGCCGCATGGGCGCGGGCGGACGGCAGCATCGTACTGCTGCGCGAAGACGTCGGCCGCCACAACGCACTCGATAAATTGATCGGCGCAATGGCGCGTGCAGGTGAGGATCCGCAGCGCGGTTTCCTCGTCATCACCAGCCGCGCCAGCTACGAGATGGTTCAGAAGGCGGCGACTGTCGGCGTCACCCTGATGGCCGCGATTTCCGCGCCGACCGCGCTCGCGATCCACCTGGCCGAAGAGACCGGCGTCACCCTGGTCGGCTTCGCGCGCAGCGCCAGCCACGTCGTCTATACGCGGGCCGAGCGTGTCGCTGCTGCACCGCCGGAGGAGGCAGCATGAGCAGGACCGTCGACCATCTGGTCAAAATGGCGAACGACATCAGCGACTACTTTGCCTCTGAAACCGACCGCGCCTGCGCGGTCGATGGCGTCGCCACGCACATCCAGCGCTACTGGGAACCGCGCATGCGCAAGAAAATCTGCGCTCACCTCGATGCTGGCGGTGCGGGGTTCAGCGACCTTGCGCGCGCGGGCATCCGGCAGCTTGCAGACCGGGAGGGCGCAGCGGTGCGCTGAACGATCCTGTGTGCGTACGACGGTGCGGCAGAACGGGTTTGACGCGTGCTTTTGCGTAATCCGCGCGGCCGACATCGTGCCGAGTTCACGTGGTTCCCACTGCGTATTCCATACGCCTGGGTAGGGTACATCCGGCCACCAGTGACAATTGCGGCAGCGCACGATGGATAGATCGTCGAACTTGGGGCTAAGATCGCTACCAATCCGTTACAAACCCGCGAAGAAAATGTTCGCAAGAAGGAGCGAGAATATGCAGCGTACCAACCGTCGACCCTGGTTCATACCCGCCGTTGCGGCGCTCCCGCTGGCGCTTGCGGCCGCGTTGCTTGGCCAGAACGCCCAGGCCAGCGGCTTCCAGCTCCAGGAAAACGATGCCATGGGCATGGGCCGCGCCTATGCCGGTTCCACCGCGGCGCCCGGTGACTGCTCGGTCGTCGAGAACAACCCGGCCGCGATGAGCGAGTTCAAGATGTCCTGCCTGCAGGCGGACCTGACGGCGATCAACTTCAGCACCCAGTTCTACGGCACCGCGACCGACGCCCTGGGTCATCCGATCAGTGGCGATACCGGCGGCAACGGCGGTACCACCCTGCCGGTGCCGGCGCTCCATTACATCCGCCCGATCAGTGACCAGTTTACGGTCGGCTTTGGTTTCAACGCGCCTTACGGATTCCAGACCGAGTACCGGGACCGCTGGATCGGTCGCTATCAGGCACAGACCACCAAACTGCAGGCGCCGGCGCTCACCTTTTCCGGCGCGTGGAAGGTTTCCGATCAGCTGTCGTTCGGCGCAAGCCTGGTCGCGCAGCGCATCAGTGCGGAATTGCAGCAGGCAATCAATCTCGGCACGATCCTGATGGTTCCGACCAACGGCGCCTTGCTGCCGCAGGAAGCCGATGGTCGCGGCAACTTGAAGGGCCACGACTGGGGCTTCGGCTTCGATTTGGGCATGTTGTGGAAACCGACCGACGCCGATCGCATCGGCTTCAACTATCACTCGCAGATCGACCACACGATCAACGGCAAAGCGACGTTCGAGGTTCCTTCGAACGTGCTGCCACTGTTCAACGGTGCGTTCACCAACACCAGCGGCGTGGCGAAAATCAACACGCCGTGGTCCGCGACCGGGAGCTGGTGGCACACACTGGACGCGCGTTGGAGCTTTGGCGCCAATGTCAGCTACACCCACTGGTCGAGCTTCGACAAGCTGGTGGTCAGCTACGCCAATCCCGCCCAGGCGCCATTCAACTCCGCGTCGATTTTCGATTTCAGGAACACCTGGTTCGCCTCGGTCGGTGCCGATTACCGCCTCGACGACCAGTGGACGCTGCGCGGCGGTCTGGCCTACGACCAGACTCCGACCGTGGACGCGCACCGCGACCCGCGCATTCCCGACGGCAATCGTCGCTGGCTTGCGTTCGGTGTCGGTTACACCGTCAGCGACACGATGCGTTTCGACGCCAGCTACGCGCACCTGTTCGTCGCTGACGGCAAGATCAACGACACGAATGCGACGTTCGACAACTTGACCGGCCATTTCGAGAGCTATGGAAACCTCCTTTCCGTCTCGGGCCAGATCACGTTCTGATGCTTCAAGGTTTGGGGAGGGTCCGACGGGCACCTTAGGGTGCCCGTTGTTTTTATGGCCATGGATGGCGGGTACGCCCTCAATCGAAGCGTCATCCAGCATGCTCGCTACGCTGCGAGCACTTGCTTTGTGAATGCGTCAGAACTCGTCATACCAGCGTTCCAGTATGTTTGGCGCGCGCGATCTGCGGCCGCAACCGGACACGCAGATCAACCGGTCAGTCGGATCGCCGCGTTCGCAATTGCTGTGCTTGCCGGTCGGATTTCATACGTTACGCCGGTGTGCGGGGATTTCCCCGACGTCGCACAAACCAGAGTGCCGGTCGCGTCGTTGTGCGGATGCGGGATGGCGGCGAGATCGTCGCGGAATTCGCAAAGTTCGCTCTCGAACTCATGGAAGTCAGCCCGGTCATCGCGCTGCCAGGTGTCGACGACCGAGGGTTCGTCCAACGTGACGACCCACCCGTCTGTCGTCGTGGCGTCGACACAGGGATAGCCATCCGCCCAGCAAGGAACTGGTGCAAGCATCGCAACTGCAATCGAAAATCGGAGTGCGTTCATCGTGTATGTCGCCGGCCTCGATCGCCGGGTAGAGGATTCGTGCCGCAATTGCAGCCAGTGTGCCGCGACGATGTGACTTGAAGCGGGCAGCGCGGGGGCGGTTCCGGGCTTAATGCGTCAGTCGAAGCTGTCCCTGAAGATGAAGTCCCAGGTCTGGTTCTCGTACGGGCCTGGGTCTTGCGCGCTGAAACGCACACGCGGCGAGCCGGACAGATCGAAAGCGCTGACCGGATAGTCAAATATCGCGCCAACTGCCTGATTGATGAACGGCGAATCGTCGCGCAATCGCCAGTCACTGTTTGCGGGGTCGACGAAGCGCGGATCGCCGCTGAGCGGATGCGTCGCGACCAGCGGCAGATTGCCGTGAACGATGCCGATCAGGCTGGAATCCGCGCTCGCGCTGCCGTCACCGATGCCGATCACCGCGCCACCTTCGATGTTCACGTCGGAGATGTCGTTGTCGACAAAAAGGCTGTTGACGATGTCCATGTGCACGCCGCCGCCGAGCCCGGCATGGATGCCGCAGCCGCGTGGCCCTTGACCCGCGCAGCGGCCGCCGACGAAGGTGCTGTTGGCGACGACCACCGCATGCGCCGCGATCGTCGAGTTGACCGTGATGGAAAAATGGCCATTGGCGGTGGTTGGCGCGCGGTTGTTCGCGTACAGGCCCTCCGCCATCCGCTTGCCGTC
>JBDTWV010000349.1:0-3823 GCA_040006495.1 Dokdonella sp. | reverse complement strand
TGTCAGGCTAGCGGTGCTATTCGTCGCCGCCGGCCGCTGGTGTCGCCGGCGCAAACGGTACGGGGGCGTGCGCCGGGAGTTGTTGCTGCCAAGTGGCCAGCTTCGCCTCGATGCTCGGTGAGGTCGCGATCTGCGGTTCGGAGTGTTCTTCCTTGTCCGCGTTCTCCCATGTCGCGACCGATTGTTTGGCAAGGTCGAATGCATGACGCAGTGACGTCGTCTGATTCAGGGCGTCGACCAGGAATGCCTTTCCGAAATAGGTCAGATCGGAATCGGCGCCGCAACCGAACGACGTGCGGTCGGCGCGTGCCGAGGTGATGACCATCGTCGAATCGTCGCGCAGTGCGTCGACGAAGCCGCCGGAATAGCAGGCGTTGACGACGATCACCTTCCAGCGGATGCCGGGCGTGGTCTTCAGCGCGTCGGCGAGATCCTCAGGTTGGATCTGGTCGAGTGGCAGCGGATCGAGATCGACCAGCAACTGGTGGTCCTCGGAGCCATGCGTGGTCAGGTAGACCAGCAGGATGTCTTCGGCCGGGTCCATCTTCTTCGCGATCGCGTTCAGCGCGTAGTGCAGATTGGTCCAGGTCGCGAGTGGGCGCGTCGCCGTGGTTGCGGCGTTGTTTTCAAGCACGAGCACGCGGCCATCCGCGTCGAAGCGTTGTGCAAACAGGCGCTCGGCATACTCGGCTTCGTTGCGGAACACGTTCTCCTCGGCGTCGCCGGCGAACGTGACGACGTAAAGGTCGACTTTTCCAGGTGTTTGCGGGCGCAGTTTCGCAAGTTCGGCATCGAGCACGGCTGACTGATTGAACATCACCGCTTCGGGGTCGAATGTTGGCGGCGATGCCTCAGCATTGTCGGGAGGTTCACCGACTGCGGAATTCGTATTGCCGGGCGGGATGATCTGGCCATTGCCGCTTACGTCGGCCAACGAGGACGTGGGCTCTTGCAGCAGCAGCGGCGCCGCAGGCAACCACCACCACGCCGCCGCAGACAGGGCGTAAGCGAGCAATGCGGCGACCAGCGTGCGCCCAAGCCCGCGCGGCGCGAGCCAGTGTGCGAACGCGAACAGGACCAGGAACCACCACAGATTGGAAAGCAGACCGACCCAAACCGCGAGCAGCGCATCGTCGTGCGCGAGCAGCGCGCTGGCGAGATGATCGAGTGGCCAATGGATCGCTACCGCGATCACAACCGTCGCCGCGAGCAGAATCGATGCGCTGCCCCAGACGATGTCGCGGCGTCCAGCGAACCGGGTCAGCAGCCAGGCGGCGACCAGGGTCAGCAACGAATCGGCGAGCACGGTCGAGACGCCAGCGGGATCGAGTGGGCCGATCCCGCTATCGAACATGTTGATGCCGAGTTCGACGACGAAATAGATCGCGATCAATGCAATGAACACGCCCGCGCCGCGGGTCAGGGCGGTGCCGCGAGGAGGCCGCAGGAAAGCAGCGCGCAATCCGTCGATCAGAGTGGTGAAGAGTGGGCGCACGGCGTCAGGTTTTGGAAGGACTGTTGAGCAGGTGAGGGCGCACTGGGTTCATGCCTGTCCAGGCGCAGCGGGTTTGGCAGGCGTTGAAGCACGGTGTTCGTCGATGCCGTTGCGCTGGACAATGGAAAGGCGCTTGGTTCGGGCCCGTCCACGTGGCGCTGTTGAGGGGCCGGAGAAGAGCGTCTTCCGCCGCTTCAAGCCATCTTGATGGCCGCGAAATCAGCCACGCAGGGATGCGCGCCACTGGTCGGGCAAGTCGATGGCGCGCGGGCGAGCAGGGTGGTCTGCATGCCCCCTGCACGCGCGGCATCGAGTTCTTCGGTGATGTCCGACAGGAACAGGATTTCGCGGGCCGGCACTCCAATCTCAGATGCAATGCGCCGGTACGATTCGGGTTCGCGCTTGGGCCCAATCTCGGTATCGAAATAGCCGGAAAAAAATGGCGTGAGGTCACCAATCTCAGTGTGTCCGAAAAGAAGCTTTTGCGCATCCACCGACCCGGACGAGTAGACGTACATGCGCTTGCCCGCGATTTGCCACTCGCGCAGGCGTGGCGGTACGTCCGCGTAGACATCTGCGCGAAACTCGCCGGCCGCGTAGCCTTCGTTCCAGATCATGCCTTGCAACGCCTTCAATGCAGTCGACTTGCGGTCTTCATCGATCCAGGAAATCAGCAGATTGATCACGTGCTGCTGCGCAGTCGAGATCAGGCCTGCCTCCTTTGCCGCGTCATGCAGCCAGTGTTGCACCTCGGGGACATCGGCGTGGGTGGTAATGAACGCAGGCAAACGTTTGCGCGCGTACGGAAACAGCACATCCTTGACGAAACTGGTCGAGCTGGTGGTGCCTTCGATATCGGTGAGGATGGTGCTGATCATTTTCGACACTCCATGGCCCGCAGGCGATTTGTTCCAGATGGGAACGCGGCAAGGCGCGAACCCTTGGATGTGCTGCTGGTGAAAGACATCGCGCGTTGTGGCGCTCAGGCCAGTCTATGCGTTGCCGCCGTGTGGGTGTTCGACATTCGCCGCATATGCGCTCTCCACTGCTCGCTTCGCGTCGATCGGCGCGGCGAGGCGCGCGAAAATCATCGCGCTCTCGCCGCGTCCGGTCAGCACGACATCGCCGTAACCCAACATTCGGCCCCACACGCTCTGGTGCAGGTCGATCGTTTCGATCGAAGCGAGGCGCAGCTCCTCGGTGGTGCGACTGACAATGCCGGTTTTGCGCACGACACGGCGATTGGTCACGCCCTGTTCGATCGCGCGCAAACGCAGCCATTCGTACAGCGCGGCGAACAGCGCCAGCCCGAGCGTCGGGATCGCCAGCACGAGGAATACGATCAGCCGCCACTTAGCGGTCCAGTGCAGGTCGAAACGCGCGACGATGGTTTCGCCGGCGGCCAGGGATTCATCGAGATACGCCACGCTCAAGCGACCTGTGTCGAACGTCGGGGCGCCATGCGCGGAAAGCGCTCGGCAATGTCCGCACCAGTGAATTCGGCCACCCAGCCTTCCTTGCTGGTAAACAGGCGAATGGCGATGAAATAGGGCGCATCGCTCATGTCGAACCAGTGCGGTGTACGGTCCGGAACGCCGATCAGGTCGCCGCTCTCGCACAGCACTTCATAGATCTTCTCGCCGATGTGCAAGGTGAACTGACCGGCACCGGCAACGAAGAAACGCACCTCGTCTTCCGAGTGCGTGTGTTCGCTCAGGAATTTCTTGCGCAGCGCGGCGCGATCCGGGTGATCGGGGGTCAGGCTGATCACGTCCACCGATTGGTAACCCTTCTCGCGCATCAGTCGATCGATGTCGCTGCGGTACGCGGTGATGACTTCATCCTGGCTGGCGCCGGGCACTACAGGCTGAGTGGCTTCCCATCGTTCGAAGCGCACGCCGACGCGTCCGAGTTCGCGCGCGATGTCGGCATGTTGCGCGTAGGTCGCCAGCGACGCCTGCGGTTGGGTTTCCTGGTAGATGCGCAGTTGACTCATGAGAGTTTGCCTCGTAGTTGCAGCAGATCCATTTCGCAGCCGAGCAGGAATTCGAGCGCTTCGAGATGGCGCCGCGCTTCGGGCATGTCACGTCCCCATGTGTAGATGCCGTGACCGTCAATCAAGTAGCCGTGCAGTGGTTTGCCTTGGTCGATCCACGCATCGACCGCACGTTCGAGGTCCGACATGTCCTGCGAATTGGCGAATACCGGCAGGTCCAGCGTGCTTTCGTGGGTCGTGTTGCCGGCGACCGCCTTTTGCAATTCCCAGCCTTCGAAACGGATCCAACCGCGCCCGGAGAACAGTTTCGAAGCGACGGTCTGAGTTTGCGA
>JBDTWV010000348.1:0-3832 GCA_040006495.1 Dokdonella sp. | reverse complement strand
GATCCCCGTCCCGATGTTGCCGTGTCCTTTCGCGAGCGCGAGCGGATGTTCGCGCTGCCGCGCTCGTCGTGGGCCGACTACGACACCCGGCTGATCTCGGCGGGCGGCGGCGTGTTCGCGCGCAACGCCAGGACGATTCCTGTATCGCCCGAGATCTGCCAGATCCTCGGCATCGACCAGGCAACCGGCCAGCTGTCCCCGACCGAGTTGATGAGCGCGATCCTGAAAGCGCCGATCGACCTTCTGTGGAATGGCGGCATCGGCACCTACGTCAAGTCGGAATCCGAGACCAATGCGGATGTCGGCGACCGCGCGAACAACGCGCTGCGCATCAACGGACGCGACCTTCGCTGCAAGGTGGTGGGCGAGGGCGGCAATCTCGGCTTCACGCAGAAGGGTCGCATCGAGGCGGCGCAGCATCGCGTCCTGCTCAACACCGATTTCATCGACAACTCGGCCGGCGTCGATACGTCGGACCATGAGGTCAACATCAAGATCCTGCTCAACGACGCGGTCCTGCGCGGCGAGCTGACCACCGAACAGCGCAACGTCCAGCTCGCCGCGATGACCGACGAGGTCGAGCGTCTAGTCCTGTCCGACAACTACCGCCAGAACCAGGCGATCACGGTGATGGAGCACATGTCCGTGCACCGGCTCGGATCCAACGCGCATTTCATCCGCACGCTGGAAAGCGAGGGCCTGCTCGACCGGCAGATCGAATTCCTGCCGTCCGACGCCGAGCTCGCCGAACGCAAGACCCGCCACCAGGGCCTGACCCGGCCGGAACTCGCGGTGTTGTTGTCCTATTCGAAGATCAAGCTGTTCCAGCAACTGCTCGATTCGGACGTGCCGGAAGACCCGTATCTGTCGAAGGAACTGGTGCGTTATTTTCCCGAACCGTTGCGCGAGAAGTATGCCGATCACATGCAGCGGCATCGCCTGAAGCGCGAGATCATCGCGACCGTCGTCACCAACTCGATGGTCAACCGGATGGACGCGACCTTCGTGCTGCGCATGCAGGAAGATACCGGCCAGCCGCCAGCGGCGATTGCGAAGGCGTATTCGGCGATCCGCGAAATCATGGACGCGCGCGGTACCTGGGCGCAGATCGAAGCGCTTGATGGCATCGTCAGCGAAGCCGTCCAGATCGATGCGCTGTTGAAGATATGGGACCTGCAGCGCAACCTGACCCGCTGGCTGCTCAACCATCGTGGCTCTGGTCTTGATATTGCCGGTATCGTGGAGCGATATTCGCCGGGCGTCGCGCAGTTGCGCACAGCATTGCCGGGGGTGCTGACCCCCACCGGCCGCGCCGACTACGATGTGGATGTCGAGAAGTGGCAGGGCCTGGATGTCCCCGAAGTGCTGGCGCAACGCCTTGCGACGATTCCAGTGCTCGGTGTCGCCCTCGACATCGTCGAAGTTGCGCTCGAAAGTGCGCAACCGCTGGAACGCGTCGCCTCGGTATTCTTCGAGCTGGGGGAGGCACTCGACATCGATGGACTGCGCCGCCAGATCGAAAGCCTGCCGGTGGAGAGTCGCTGGCACGCGCAGGCGCGCGGTTCGTTGCGCGACGAACTGGCCACGCAGCACCGCGCCCTGGCGAGGCAGATTCTTTCCAGTGCATCCGACTCAGATGGCAATCCGGTGGCGCAGTGGCTTGGCCATGTCGATCCCGGCGTGAAGCTGACGCTCGGCATGCTCGAAGAGATCCGCTCGCAGACGATTGACTACCCGATCGCGTCGGTCGCATTGCGCCGCTTCGCGCAGCTGGTGCAGGCGGCGGCGAAGGCGGCCTGACCGCGGCCATACAGGCGTGATACTTTTCCGGGCGAGGTGCCGCACCTGTGCGGCACCCTTTTGAGAGGACGTCCGGATGAGCCAGCGCATCGCATTCGTCGCCAGTCCAACGGACGAGGCGCAGGTCGCGCGCAGCGCGTTGGTGGCGCGCTACGGTGACACTGCAATCGACGCGGCGGATGTCATCGTCGCGCTGGGTGGCGACGGTTTCATGTTGCGTACGCTGCACCGACACATGGCGCGCGCATTGCCGGTTTACGGCATGAAGCTCGGTACGATTGGCTTTCTGATGAACCAGCATCATCTCGACGACCTGCCGCAACGGCTCGCGCGAGCGCAGTCGACCGTGTTGCGTCCGCTGGTGATGGATGTGGTATCGGAAGCGGGCGGCAGTGTCTCGGCGCTCGCTTTCAATGAAGTCTCGCTGCTGCGCCAGACCAAGCAGGCGGCGCACGTGCGCGTAGCGCTCAACGGCGTGGTCAAGATCGACGAACTGATCTGCGATGGGATTCTTGTTGCGACGGCGGCCGGATCGACCGCCTACAATCTGTCCGCGCACGGCCCGATCCTGCCGCTCGACTCCCATCTTCTCGCGTTGACGCCGATCAGCCCGTTTCGGCCGCGTCGCTGGCGCGGAGCGATCCTGTCGGCGATCACCGAAGTCAAATTCGAAATTCTCGATCCATACAAGCGACCGGTCAGCGCGACCGCTGATTCGCATGAGATGCGCGACGTTGTCGAAGTCAGCATCCGCGAATCGCGTGAAAAGACCATGACCTTGTTGTTCGACCCCGAACACAATCTTGAAGAACGCATCCTCAACGAGCAGTTCGAGTTGTAGCTCGGCGCGTTTTCAGCGACGTCTGCTGATGTCGCACAAGGTTTCACGATCGCGGTTGGCCTTGCATCTGCTGGCCCAGCACGCACTTACTGCTGCTGGCGTATTGTCTTCGCCCGTTCGATGCGCAGGAGGATCGCGCCATGAAACTCGTCATCAGGTCTGCAATCGTGCTGATCGCAGTGGCCGCGCTCGGCGGCTGCGTCTACGGTCCCGGCTACGGCTATGTGCGTAGCGACGGATACAACGGGGATGCCTACTACGGCAATTCGTACAGCTACCCGCCCTACGATAACGGATACTCCGGCTATTACCCCGGTTACTACGGGTATGGTCCCTCGTTCGGACTCGACCTGTCCTATGGTGGATACGGTCATGGGCGGTTCGGTCACCGTGATTACTACAACCATGGGCGTGATAACTGGAGCCATGGGCGTGGTGACCGGAGTGGTCATCGTGGTCACGCTGCGCGGCATTCAGGCGGGCAGCGCGGCTCACGCAGCGGATACTGAGCCGAAAAGCCTGACCCTGTAACGCTGCTATTCGTCGAGCACGCGCGCAGCAAAATGGAGGTCGCACGGCATGCGGCTGCCTTGGCGAACCTCAAAAGAGGATCGCGATGCAGCCGCCCGTCGTTGAGTCTTGTTACTGCGATTTGGCCCAGTGAGCGTATTCCGCACGCGATATGCGGCCATCTCGGTTCCCATCGGCGTGGATGAAATCATTGGCCAGCGGCGGATAGGCGTCGGCCTCGGCGCTGCTGATGTAGCCCACCCCGCGCGTGTCGAGCTGCGAGAACGGCGGCGGTGGCGCGTACTGCCGGCCTTCGGGCTGCCCGGTATTTACCGTTACTTCGCCTTGGGGAGTGTTGAAAACGGTGGTTTGCGAATCGGTTCGTTGCTGAGCGAACGCTGCCAGCGAAAAGAGTGCGAGCGGAAGCAGGGCATAGGTGGACGATTTCATCGGTTTCTCCATGGCTGTTTGAAGGGCCGTCATTGGTGCGATGCAAACGCATGGGTGGCTGAACGGTTGCATTGGCGGCCGCGTGAACACGTCAGATCATCCGTCCGACACTCTTAACGCTCATGAACTGCCGTTCGCTCGCTGCAGCCGGTTGGGCTGTTGTATCGTGCACGGCACTGTCTGGTGCTGGAAACGATCCATGTCATTTGCCCGTTCCGCCGCCGGCGTGCG
>JBDTWV010000347.1:0-3835 GCA_040006495.1 Dokdonella sp. | reverse complement strand
CCTTCCGGCGCTCCCACCAAAGCGCGTCGAATCCGATTGCTGCACGAAAGCGCCTCGCCGAAGATGGGGCGACCTCCTGCACCCTTGTTGTTGGCGACGCCGCAAGGCGTTACCGTGCGCGGCCTCCGACAGTGCAGGAAACCATCGTGTCCGATTCGATTGAATATCCAGCTCTTTATCTCAAGCGTGGCGAGGATGCGCGCTTGCGCGCCGGTCATTTGTGGGTGTTCTCGAACGAGGTCGACGTGGCGCGCTCGCCGTTGTCCGGCTTCCAGCCCGGGGATGTCTGCGCGATCGTCGATCACCAGAACAAGCCGATCGGGATTGGTTACGTCAATCCCAATTCCTTGATCGCGGCGCGTCTGGTGGCGCGTGGCCTCGAGCACGCGCTGGATCGCTCGCTGATCGTGCATCGCTTGAATATCGCGCTGGCGCTGCGCGAACGGCTGTACGCCGAACCCTATTACCGCCTCGTGTTTGGCGAATCCGATGGCTTGCCGGGTCTGACCCTCGATCGTTTCGGCGACGTGCTGGTCGGGCAGACCACGACGGCCGGCATGGAACGCCTCAAGGACGAGATCACCGAGGCAATCGTCAAGGTGCTCAAGCCACGCCAGTTGTGGTGGAAGAACGACGCCGGGTCGCGCGCGATGGAGCAGTTGCCGGACTATTCGGATCTGGGTCATGGCGAATATGGCGGCGAGACCATCGTGCGGGAAGGCGGTCTGGAATTCGTGATCGATCCGGTTGGCGGCCAGAAGACCGGCTGGTTCTACGACCAGCGCGGGAACCGCGCGCAACTGGAGCGCTTCGTCAAAGGCAAGCGCGTCCTCGACATGTTCAGCTACCTCGGCGGTTGGGGACTGAGCGCGGCGGCTTTCGGCGCGAGCGAAGTGGTTTGCGTGGATGCGTCCGCCGCTGCGGTCGAGGCCATCGCACGCAATGCCGAGCGCAATGGATTGTCCGATCGCGTCAGCGCGATACGCGCCGATGCGTTCGATCACCTCAAGGCGCTGCGCGAAGCGCGCGAACAGTTCGATGTGGTGATCCTCGACCCGCCTGCGTTCGTCAAGCGCAAGAAGGATCTGAAGGAAGGCAGTCTCGCCTACCGTCGCCTCAACGAACTCGGCATGCGCGTGCTCGCGAAAGACGGCATCCTCGTCACCTGTTCGTGCTCTCACCACATGCCGCGCGCCGCGTTGCTCGACGGCGTGCAGCAGGGCGCGCGTCACCTCGATCGCCAGGTGCAGATGCTGATTTCACTGCAGCAGGCGCCGGATCATCCGGTGCACCCGGCGATTCCGGAAACGGATTACCTGAAAGGATTCGTGTGCCGCGTGTTGCCGGTATGACGCGATAGCGCAGCAACCTCGCGCTTTCCGGTACCGGCGCGGTTTTAAAGAGAACCGCGGCAACGGGTATCATGATGCGCCGCGATCCCCGGTCCTCGGCCTACCTCCCACATGCATTACTTCGTCGATATCAATCCGATCGCGTTTTCCCTCGGTCCGGTTCAGGTGCACTGGTACGGCATCATGTACCTGCTCGGTTTCGGCGCTGCATGGTGGCTTGGGCAGCGCCGGCGAGCGGCGGGGCGATTGCCGGTCACGCATGATGAGTTTTCCGACCTGTGCTTCTACATGATGCTCGGCGTGATCCTCGGCGGGCGCATCGGCTACATGGTTTTCTACGACACCGCAGAGCTGATCGCGCATCCGCTCAGCCTGATCCGGGTCTGGGAAGGTGGCATGTCGTTTCACGGCGGCCTGCTCGGTGTGCTGGTTGCGGGCCTGATCTGGACGCGCCGCCACGCAATCAACTTCTTCGATGCAATCGATTTTGTCGCACCGCTGGTGCCGATTGGTCTCGGCCTCGGCCGGCTTGGTAATTTCATTGGCGGCGAGTTGTGGGGCCGCCACACCGATGTCGCCTGGGGCATGATCTTTCCGCGTGCGCTGGAATCGCTGGGCAGGTCGCGCGACGAGTTGTATCAGATGTATCTCGCCGGCCAGTTGAACAACGAGGCGAGGCATCCTTCGCAACTCTATGAGTTCGCGCTCGAAGGCGTGGTCCTGTTCGCGGTGCTGTGGTGGTTTTCGCGCAAACCGCGCCCGCGCTACGCTGTGTCCGGCCTGTTCGCGCTGCTCTACGGGGTCTTCCGCTTCGGCGTCGAGTTCGTGCGCGAACCCGACGTGCAGTTGGGGTTCCTCGCGTTGAACTGGGTCACGATGGGGCAAATTCTTTCGCTGCCCTTGATCGGGGTCGGGCTGTTCCTGTTGTGGAAGTCGCGGAGCGCGCCGACGCTCTCCCCGGTCATGCCAGACGTTGCCAGCCATGAAAGCAGCAGTGAACCTCATCGTGGCTGACGCGCGACCGCGAGCGGGCGGATGTCTGCGGTCGCATTACGGGCGAGGCTGACCATGCGTCATGCGGAGTACCAGTATCTCGATCTGATGGAGCGGGTCATCAGTAGCGGTGATCGGCGCATCGATCGCACCGGAGTCGGCACGCTGTCGGTGTTCGGCAGCATGGCGCGGTTCGATCTCTCAGACGGGCAAGTGCCGATTCTCACGACCAAGCGTGTGCACTGGAAACTCGCGGTGAAGGAGATGCTCTGGTTTCTCCGCGGTGAGACGAATATTCGCTCGCTGCTGCAGGAAAAAGTGAGGATCTGGACTGACTGGCCGCTCGCCAACTATCGCAAGGCGTCCGGCGACAACATCAGCCAGGAAGATTTCGAGCAGCGCATCGTCGAGGAAGAGGAGTTTGCGCAGACGTGGGGCGATCTGGGTCCGGTGTACGGCAAGCAGTGGCGCCGCTGGATGGGCGCCGACGGCGTAGAGCACGATCAAATTGCGACTTTGATAGCGACACTGAAAGCGAACCCCTCCAGTCGGCGCATGCTGTTCCACGCCTGGAATGTTTCCGACCTTGAGGCGATGGCGCTGCCGCCGTGTCACATGGTGTATCAGTTCCATGTCAGCCAAAGCGGGAAATTGAGCTGCCTGATGTTCCAGCGCAGTTGCGACCTGTTGCTCGGCGCGCCGTTCAATTGGACCGGCGCAGTGGCGCTGCAGATGATGATCGCGCAGCAGGCTGATCTCACGCTTGGCGATTTTGTATGGATGGCGGGTGATGTACACCTCTATCTCAACCACCTCGATCAGGCGCGCGAGCAAATGAGTCGTGAACCCCACGAGCCACCGAAGATGCAATTGCTCCGCCGCGCGGACAGCATCGACAGCTACCGGATCGATGATTTCAAGATCACCGGCTATTCACCGCATCCGGCGATTGCGGCCGAAGTCGCCGTTTGAGCGGACCTGACTTCTCCCCAAACCTCTTCAGCGTTCTCCGCGACTTAACGTGTTGCTGCAGGCCACATCTGCGGCACCTTGATGATGTCGGCTGTGCGGTAGCCATATTGTTCGGCCGTGACGACCAGAGCGTCGTAGTCGGCTTGTGAAACGCTCGGAGTGCGCGCCATCACCCACAGATAGTCGCGCGCATCACGCGCGATGATGGTCTGGCTGTAATCGTCTTTGAGGTAGGCCACGATGTACTGCGCCTTGATCGGCCAGAACACCTCGACGCCCCACACCGCGTTGCCGGTTCCATCCTTGACGAATCCGGTCGAGTCGATTTCCTTCAATTTTCCGTCGAACGCGCCTTCACGGAATCGGAACGCCGTGGCGACTTCGCCATTCGGTTGCAGGGTGTAGGTCTCAAGCGCGTTGAACGCGTTTTTTTCGAAACGAGTCGGAACAGTCGCAATCACGTACCAGCGAGATCCAGAACCGCTTCCGGAAATCCGCCGCCATGTGGGCATGATGAT
>JBDTWV010000346.1:0-3840 GCA_040006495.1 Dokdonella sp. | reverse complement strand
CAAGGCGCTGGGCACTGCGGTTGCGATCGAGCAGGCCAAGCGCATCAAGCACGCGCTGCCGGTTCCGGATGATTCGATTGCGATCTGTTCGTTCGGCGATGCGTCGTCTAATCACGCGACCGCCCAAACCGCGTTCAACGCCGCGCAGTGGACTGCATACCAGAAGCTGCCGGCGCCGGTGTTGTTCGTGTGCGAGGACAACGGCATTGGCATTTCGGTGAAGACACCCGGCGGCTGGATTGCCAACGCGTTTCGCAACCGCGACGGCCTCGACTACTTCTACGCGGATGGCCTCGATCTCGCCACCGGTTACGAACAGGTCGCGCGAGCGGTGCATCACTGCCGCATCACGCGCCGGCCGACCTTCCTGCATCTGCGCACGACGCGGATCATGGGCCACGCCGGTACAGACTTCGAAATCGAGTGGCGCAGCTTCGAAGAACTGATGGCGGTCGAGGCGTCCGATCCACTGCTGCGTTCGGCAGCGATCGCGCTGGAATCTGGCCTGTACACGAAAGACTCGCTGCTTGCGCAATACGAGGAAGCCCGCAAAAAATGCTTTGCAGCAGCGGAGGAGGCGGACCGACGTCCGAAGCTGACCCTGCTTGCCGACGTGATCGCGCCGCTGGCGCCCTTCACGCCGGATAAGGTTGCTGCCGAAGCTGCGCGCGCGGATTTTGCCGACAAGCGCTTGGCCGTATTCGGCAGTACCGAAAAGCTGCCCGAGCACCTGCCGCCGCGCCATCTTGCGATCCAGATAAACCAAGCGTTGCATGACCTGTTCTGCAAATACCCGGAAGCTCTGCTGTTCGGCGAAGACGTTGCGCAGAAGGGCGGCGTCTACACAATCACCAAGGGACTGCACAAGACGTTCAAGAACGCACGCGTGTTCAACACATTGCTCGACGAGACGATTATCCTCGGTCTCGCCCAGGGCTACGCGAACATGGGACTGCTGCCAATACCCGAGATTCAGTACCTTGCGTATTTCCACAACGCCTGCGACCAGATTCGTGGTGAGGCGGCATCGCTGCAGTTCTTCTCGAACAACCAGTACAAGAACCCGATGGTGGTGCGTATTGCCGGTCTCGGCTATCAGCGCGGTTTCGGCGGACATTTCCACAACGACAACTCGATTGCCGCGCTGCGCGATATTCCCGGCCTCGTTGTAGGCTGCGCGAGTCGCGGTGACGATGCCGCAATGATGCTGCGCACGCTGACGGCGCTGGCGAAAATCGATGGCCGCGTATCGATCTTCCTCGAACCGATCGCGCTGTACATGACCAAGGATCTGTACGAGGTGGGCGACGGCCAGTGGCTGACCACCTATCCGCCGCTGGACCAGGCAATGCCGCTCGGGGAGGGGCGAATTTACAACGAGACTGCCGACGATCTGGTGATCTTCACCTACGGCAACGGCGTGCCGATGAGCCTGCGTGCCGCACGCGAGATCCAGGCCAAACTCGGGTGGAAGGTACGAACGGTCGACCTGCGCTGGCTGGTGCCGCTCAACGACGCATTCATCGGTACTCAGGCCAAAAGCGCCAAACGCCTCCTGGTCGTCGACGAGGGCCGTCATTCCGCGGGCGTGGGCGAGGGTGTGATCACCGCGATTGTCGAGGCGGGACACGGTGCGAAACCGCTGCGCCGCGTGGTCGGCGTTGACACTTACACACCGCTGGCTGGTGCGGCGTTTTTGGTCCTGCCCGGGGAGGCGGATATCGTTTTCGCCGCGCAGGCGCTGGTGCAGGCCGATGCCCCGGTCGTGTGAGAGCAGGCACATGCCGTTCGCCTGGGCGCCACCCTACACGTGCGCAGGGGTTTGACCTATGATCAGGATGTCATGACCACCGAACGCCACGCCCTCACCATTCTGTTCGCCGACGTGTCCGGCAGCACTCGGTTGTTCGAAACCCTTGGCGACGAGGTTGCACGCCGATTGATTTCAGGCGTGCTTGCTGCACTGTCCGAAGTCACCGCCAGCCACGGCGGTCGCGTGATCAAAACGATCGGCGACGAGATCATGTGCACGTTCCCGGGTTCCAGCGCGACAACGTCGCGATCCGCATCGGCTTGCATCACGGCGATGCGCTGATCGAGGACGGCGATGTGTTCGGCGACGCGGTCAACACCGCGGCGCGGATGGCCGACAAGACACTGGCGCGGCGTGACCAGATTGTGACGACCGCGAGCACTGTAACAGGCATCACCAGTGCGGCGGGCCTGCGCACGCGTTCGCTCGGCACCGCGCGCGTGCTCGGCAAATCGGCCCCGATCGAGATCGTCGACGTGCTGTGGCAAGAGGACCTGGCCAACGTCACGACCGTGCAGCGCATGGTGCGGTCCAGCAGCGAACCGACGGCGGGTGCGCGGCTGTCACTGCGCTACAAGAGCCAGATGTTCCAGATCGACGAGGGGACCTCATTCGCGATCGGGCGTGATCCTGCCAGCAATCTGTCCGTCGAGACCGAGTTCGTCTCGCGCAATCACGCGTTGATTGAGTGGAAGCGCGGCTACTTTATGTTGGCTGATCGTTCGACCAACGGTAGCTGGCTCAAGATTGGTGATGACCAGGAGTTGCTCGTGCATCGCGATGAAACGCATTTGCGCAGAAGCGGCACCATCAGCCTCGGCAAGGCGCACGCGTCCGACGAAGCGGACCTCGTCTATTTTTCGTGCACGGAAACGTAGCCCGAACCGGCCATGTGAAATTGCAGGGCGGACACACACTCAGTTCGCCCGGCGCAGCGTCAGATTGATCCGCTGCGCGCCCAGCAATGCGTGGTGCCCGTCCTTGAGAGGCAGCACGCCGTGGAACCGCATTCGCGCAGGTCCACCCCATACCACGACATCGCCATGCTGCAGTGGAATGCGCTGATGCGGGTCGGTGCGCGCTTCGCCGCCAAACAGGAAGGTGGCTGGCAGGCCGAGCGATACCGACACGATAGGCGCGGCGTGGTCGCGTTCGTCCTTGTCCTGATGCAGAGCCATCCGGGCGCCTGGTTCGTAGCGATTCACCAGGCAGGCATCCGGCACGAAATCGTCGTAGCCAGCGGCGGCGGCGGCGTGCTTAGCGAGATCCGCGAATTGATCCGGCATCGTCGGCCATTTTTTCGCAGTCAGCGGATCGAGACGCTCGTAGCGATAGCCGCGGCGATCAGTGAGCCAGCCGAATTCGCCGCAATTGGTCATCGCGACCGACATGCGAAAACCACCAGGAGTGAGCATGTGACGCAATGGCGCGGCCGCGATCACGTCCGCCAGCGCGCGCAACAATGTGGCCTCCCGGCTCGACGCAAATCCGCGCAACAACGACGCGCCGGGCACGATTTTCTCGCCCCTGGTCCGGACCGGTTGCGCTTTCAAAAAAAGATCGGTTGTCGGTGCGGCCCGCGCGATCATGCGTATTCTGCCTCGCGTGCCAAAAGTGCGCGCTTGCGCTCGATGTCCAAGCGATAGCCCGATAACGCGCCATCGTTGCGCACCACGCGATGGCATGGGATCGCGATCGAGCGTATCGAGCAGCACGTGCCATGTGCGTACGCGTAGCCAGCAGCGAAGGCGGCCCGGCGCGTATCGTACCCGATGACAGCGGCACGCTGCCTTATGGTGGTTGTGTTGCTCATGGTCGTATCCGGAGGTTGCGTGAGCCGGAGGCATGTGTGCTGGCGTGTCGCACCAGGCACACCGGCTCTTGCAGCCAAATATCTATGAAGACAAGCCAGGCGACTGGCGCACTCGAACAATCTGCGGACGCCCGCGGCGTGACGCAAGAGCATCGCGCCTTCCGGCGCTCCCACCAGGGCTACTCCGCTCCCACCAAGTCGACTCGATGCCCAC
>JBDTWV010000345.1:0-3842 GCA_040006495.1 Dokdonella sp. | reverse complement strand
TGCAGTGCGCCCAGGGCGCGATTCCAGACCAGACGATAGATACGGTTCATTGAGTGAAGGCCCTCCAAGGCCTAGCGAGTCGAACTCGCCGGATAAAACACGCGTAGCAGGATCGATTTCCACGTCGAGCGGAAACCGTGGGAGGTTGACATCGGAAGTTGCTGTAGCCGGCATGTCCTGCCGGGCAGGCAGCTTTTACACCACCCGCACCCCGCGAAAGTTGAGCTGCGGGTCGCGCCAGAAGGCGTCGTTCTCGAAGCGACGGAACACGTCAGGCGGCAGGATGGTGCTGCGCTCGCGCGCCTCGATCTTCTGCCGCACCGTGTGCAAGCCCGGCGTGCCGGCTTTCAGGTCGAACTCGTTGGCGTGGTACTGCGCGTTGTCGAAGTCGTGCGCGAAAGCCGGCTCACCGATGAAGTCGTAGATTGCTTTCATCGCGTTGCCCGGATCGCTGGTCAGCGTCTCGTACTGCAACAGCAGCAGGTTGGCGCTGTCCTCGCCGTAGTACGCCTCTTTCAGCGCGTTGTAGGCGAAGCCGACCATGCCATCGCCGTTGGCGAGTCCCTCGGAACGCGAGTAGACCGTGCCACCGGGCTGGTAATTGAATATCGAGGACGGCTGAAACGCGTTTTTGCGCACCAGCTGCTCAATGCTGTCGATGATCCACGGCATGTGCCGCACGCAGGCAATGACTTTGGCGGCAGGAAACAACTCTTTCAGCACACGCAGTTTGCTGCACCAGATGCGGTTGGTGTCGAATACCACCTCGGCGGGATACTCCTCGCCGTAGTAAGAGTTAAACAAGCCCTCCAGAGTGCGTCGGCGCTGCGTATCGGTGATGAACACGGAGTACTCGTTGCGACCGCTCATTTCGCCTTGCAGCGTGTTGAACATGCCGCCGAGCGGACCGCTCATGCCCGCGTGGAATTGCGGATTCTGGCGAAGGAGCCCCGCCAAGAGGGTGGAGCCTGATCTCGGCAAGCCTGAAATGAAGTGAAGTCGACGTTCCATCTTTCCTCTCGTAGATAAAAGCGCCGCAGGTGCGCGACCGTGATTCTCTGCATTGTTTTATTCGGTGGCATCTCATTCGAGCGATGGCTGCAGCCTGGGTCAGGCCCGCAAATCGGAGTTCCGGCCGATTCAGACAGACATCGCCGCGATCGTTTGCCATCGCTGGTTCCAAGAACAATCCGTCGCCAGCGCAATGAATATCCAATTCTGTGATTATCGACACATAAAGCACATGCTCTTGACCATGCGTCTCACTTTCCAGAAATGAGTTTCGATGGTCTTAGCAAGACGGTGCTAAACCCTTCACGCCCGCGTTTTTTTTGGGTGAAGCCGGGCCTGTCCGCATCGAGCAGGGTTGGCTGCCGGGGTCGTGTCGAAGAGGTGAGGAGAACCAGGGGCGCGGAGTCACGCCGCGGCAGCAAGCCCTCGGCGAAACGCTGCCAGAGCTACCTGCGCGGCTGACCCACGGTGATGGACCGGTCTGCAGCTTTCGCCACCGTAGGGATGTTGGCCGACCTTGGAAAACGACGACGATGCGCAGTGGTGATATGACCGGCATTGATGGGGCAGCGCCAGATCAAAAGCCGCCGAAACGGTCTTTGAAGCAATCGATGACAAGCGATCAGCTCGAGCGCGAGGTTCACGGGGGCACCCCTTTGCGGCGCTTCAGTGCATGATCGGATCGAGGCCCTCAATGCGCGTCCTCGGGTTTATTGATCGCATCAGGTTCCCAGACCAAGCTGCATGACGAATTCGCCATTGGCCGCCGTGCCGGCGTGGACGAAACCCAGCTTTGCAAGAATTTTCTGCGCAGCGCGTCGCTCTATCTTGCGGTTTTCGATGGTTATCACCAGACGACGAGGCGCACCGGGTTCGCGCGCCATTCCTTCGAAACCCTCGATCATCCTCTCCATCAGCCGAACGTTCAGACCCGCCAGCCGGCTGGACGGACGGATGAAAAGGCGAACAAAGCCGTAGGATTTGCCGTGATCATCCAGAAATATAGCCACCGTGCAGACGCCCGCAATATGGCCGTCCAGCATGTCCCGCAACACGCATACCACCTCGCCCGAGCGGCGCCATGCTTCGTCCGGATTGGTCATGGCTCCTTCGTGCAACCAAAACGCGATCATTTGCTGCCGCAGTGGGTCAGGCGTGTTGCCGAAGACCCACTGGATCTGAAAATTCTTGAGCGAACCCGCTGGTGCCAGAGGCGTTTGAGTCATGGAGGATTCCCGTCCACGGGTGTGTCCCGCAGCAATAAGTTGGCTTGTGAGGTGTCCGCAAGCTTGCTACGAAAGCCCGACTGATGCCCACCGCATGTTGATAGGATTTCAGCAGTGTGTCGCCCGCCCTAAGTCAGTCCCCATACCTCTTGCTCCGATGTGTTCGTGGGGTAGCGCAGCAACGTGTGGATGCATAACACCTGTCTGCTTCGACCCTGTTGGCGTCAGCCATGCCGGTACCGAGCAAAAAATACCCGCGAGAACCTTTGTCTGGGGGCGGTAAGTGACGCCGCGGGTCACAAGCTGCTTGCTGTTGCGGGTGTTCAGGCCGGTGGCTCATCGTTCACACCGTGACGGGGCCATCCGCGGCGGCGGCGCGATGGCCAGATTGATGCCGCGCTCATTGGTACACGACTTGCTTGTCTCAAGTATGTATTCGGCAGCTCCACGTGTAGCGTTGCACAGACCGCGTCACGCAACGTAGTGTTTCGCTCGTCCCATGCATCCATGACTCCAGACGCTACTCAATGACGCGACCATCCTCCAGCAATGCCAGGCAGATACCGATTTTGGATTCTAGCCGCTTCAGCACGCGGGCACTGGCCGTTGACGCTCAGGTGCTGGCGTGGCGAGGACGTGTCGGGCATGTGGTGGACGTGCCGCCGTCGAAGACGCATCTGACGCAGGGCTTCGACGCAAGTATCGATTTTTATGCGGTCAGTGGCATGGCGTTTTCCGACTCCCGCACTGACGCGATGGTGCTTGAACGCTCGGTCGCTCGGGTTTCCAGCGATGCCCGTCGGGACTATGTTTTCCATCTCTTTCTTGAAGGCGATATCGGCAACGTGAAGGGCGTTCGCAAGAAGCGTAGTGCGGCGGACTGCATACCGGGGATTACGGCTTTCGACATGAGCCAGCCGTTTCATATCGACCGGCCGGCTTGCCGTGTGCTCAGCCTGTTCGTTCCCAGGGGCATCGTCGATGCGGGACTGGCGGAGGGCGAGTCCATCCACGGCCGGGTTCTGCCATCGGGCACACCATTAGCCGATCTGGTTCTGGATCACGTCAGCGCCGTCAGCAAGGAGATATCCGGACTCGATGCCGTGGGCGCGTCCGACGCGTTGCAGGCCGGTGCCGATCTGCTTGTCGCCGGCTTCCGCGAGGCATCCCGTCTGACCGGCGCTGACCGGGCAGCCGTGCAGACCGCAGTGATGGGTCAGGTGCGGCGTTTCGTCGACACCCACCTGCAGCAAAGCGACCTGACGCCGGCACATGTCATCAATGCGTTGCAATTGAAACGCGCCACGATCTATCGCTGGTTTGAGCACGAAGGAGGGTTGGGGGCCTATATTCGCAACCGACGTTTGCGAATGTCTGCAGTCGAACTGGTGCGTTTCCCGCACATTCCGGTGATCGAAATCGCCTACGGGCTCGGCTTCAAGAGCGCTTCGGATTTTAGCCGCGCTTTTCGTCGGACCTTCGACATGAATCCACAAGACATGCGCGCGCGCGCTGTCGGCCTGCAGCGAAGCCAGGCGGCCAAAGCCAACGGCCTCCCGCCAATTACCGAGGGACACGTGTAGCGAACTCTTCGGGAAATCGGTT
>JBDTWV010000344.1:0-3849 GCA_040006495.1 Dokdonella sp. | reverse complement strand
CCGTTCTGCCGCAACAACACGGCGTACGCCGATGTCGGCAATTTCGGCATGGCGGTCAAGATCCTCGGCTCGCTGGTCGAGCGCTTCGACCTGCACGGACTTGAACTCGGTGAGGTCGCGTACGGCGCAGTCATCAAGCACGCCTCGGACTGGAACCTCGCACGTGAAGCGACACTGTCGTCCGGTCTCGCACCGACGACGCCTGGCATCACCACTGCGCGTGCGTGCGGTACGTCGCTGGACAATTCGATCATCATTGCGAACAAGATCGCGTTGGGCCAGATCGACGTCGGCATCGCCGGTGGCGCGGATACAACCAGCGACGTACCGATCGTCTATTCGCGCGCGTTGCAACAACGCTTGCTCGCGATGAATCGGGCCAAGGCACCGCTGGAGAAAGTGGAAAGTGCGATAAAAGGATTTTCGATTTCAGAGTTGAAACCATCGTTTCCTGGCGTCGCCGAACCGCGCACCGGAAAATCGATGGGCGATCACTGCGAGATGATGGCCAAACAATGGCACATCACGCGCGAGGACCAGGATCGGCTCGCGCTGGCCAGTCACCAAAAACTCGCCGCGGCGTATGCGCGGGGTTTCTTCACGGATCTGGTCGTGCCGTTTCGGGGCATTGATCGCGACAACGTGTTGCGCGCCGATACCACGTTGGAAAAACTGGCTGCGCTCAAGCCGGCGTTCGACAAGACGTCCGGCTTCGGCACTTTGACCGCGGGCAATTCCAGCGCGCTGTCCGACGGCAGCGCCGCGGTGCTGATCGCGAGCGACGAGTGGGCCGCCTCGCGCGGGTTGAAGGTACAGGCGTACCTGACCCATGCGCGCGTCGCCGCGGTTGACTTCATCCATGGCGAGGGATTGCTGATGGCGCCGACGATTGCAGTACCGCGCATGCTCGCCGAAGCGGGTTTGAGCCTGCAGGATTTTGATTTCTACGAAATCCACGAAGCCTTCGCGGCGCAGGTGCTATGCACGTTGCGCGCTTGGGAATCGGTCGACTACTGCAAGGACCGGCTTGGCCTGGACGCGCCGCTCGGCTCGATCGATCCGGCCAAGCTCAACATCAACGGATCGAGCCTCGCGACCGGCCACCCATTCGCGGCCACAGGCGCGCGCCTCGTCGCGACACTGGCGAAAATGTTGGAAGACAAGGGCTCGGGCCGCGGACTGATCTCGATCTGCACCGCCGGCGGCATGGGTGTGGCCGCGATTCTCGAGCGTCCGTGACGTATCCTGACCCAGCCATTTTGCAGGAGCGGAATCCGGCGGCGTCCCCGGGCTGTTGCCCAGGACCCTCGCAGCCAGCACCGCTCCCACGACGTACAACAGGGGAAGAGCCCGTATGGAAAACAGCACCTATGCCTTGGTCCTGACCGGCGATGTCCTGCCCGGTTATGCGCCGGAATCAGTATGGCCGGCCCTCGCAGGCTACTTTCACATGGAGCCTGCCAAGCTCAGCGCCCAACTGCTCCCGCGCGCGCCGCTGACGATCAAACAAAGCGACGATCTGGGCAAGTTGCAAACGTTGCAAGGCGGCGCCGCCGCAATCGGCGCGGACACCGAGATCTGCGCGCCGGACGGCCGCGCCAACCTTTTCGTGGTGCTCGACAATGCGCCGCGTGGGCCGATGCCGCGCGTATTCGTCGATGCGCGCGTGGAGCATGGGCTGTGGGCAAACAGCGTGATGGTCGCAGCGGTCGGGGCGAACACCTGGAAGCCGTACCGCGATTTCGATGCCGAGGCGATTGCGGCCAGCGCGCCACCCGTCGCCGCACCCGCCGCCGAAGACATGTTCGAGTCAATGGCGGCCAAGACCGAGAGCATGCCACTGGCGCTGATGCCCTTGGCTAACGCGGACACGGGTGACGGCGTCTTCGCGCCGCTGCCACCGGGCTTGGCGATTCATGCCGGCTTCTGGCGGCGCTGCGCGGCGCTGATCATCGACTCGATCCTCGTAGGGATCGGCATCGTCATCTTGCAAGTGGCGATCGGGCTCGGTGCGCTCGGCGGCATGGCGGGCGGCCAAATGGACGTTGGCGCGATGATGGGTTCGATGTTCCTGATCTTCGCACTCGCCTTCGTTGGCCAATGGCTGTATTTCGCCGTGTTCGAGAGCGCATCGATGCAGGGCACGCCAGGCAAGCGAGCAATGGGCTTGAAGGTCGTCGATCTGAGCGGACAGCGCATCGGTTTCGGCCGGGCCAGCGGTCGCTTCTTCGGCAAGCTCATTTCTACCATGATCTTCGACATTGGCTACATGCTTGCAGGTTGGACCGAGCGCAAACAGGCGCTGCACGACATGATCGCCAGCACGCTGGTGGTGTTTCGCGACGTTCAGCCCGGTCAGCCCATGCCGACCGTGCGTCCGCCGATGCCCTGGTATGGATGGCTGCTCAATGTCCTGCTGGTCGCGCTGGTTCCGCTCTCGATACTGGCTGCGGTGGCGCTGTCGGGCTTCCAGCACTAACCGACCTACTCACGGGCTGCAACCACGATCGACACGGCGCGTGCCGCGAACGTGATCTACCAGCTTCCCGACGGGGCGTCGCTCCTGCGCCACAAGCGACAAAGCCGCCTTGCGGCGGCTTTGTCCGTTGCTGCCCAGCGCGGTTCAGCCGCCGAATGAAAAGAGGCGCGTGCCGCCGCTACTCTGGTAGCTCTGGCCGCGGCGCTTGCGCATGCGATCGAGCAATTCGATGCGGCGTGCTTCGGCCCACTCCGGACGCTCGGTCTTCAGGGTCGAGACGTCTACCCCACGACGCGTGGCTTCATCCTTGCGGTACACGATGAAATCCTCGTAGGCATCGATCTCGTGCTGCAGTTCGCGCACGCACAACTCGATCATGATCGCGTCGTCGAGATAGCCGAGTACGGGCACATTGTCCGGGATGATGTCGTCGGGATTGGCGAAGTAAGTCAAGCACGCGAGGACGCGGTTTTTGTCGTCTTCGGGCAGCGCGAAACCATGGTCGTTGACCATTGATATCATGCAGTCGAGCTTGCCCAGTCGCTCGACGATGAAGTTCGGCAAATCCTTGACGTGATGACCTTGCGCAAGCAACTTGGACGCGGCCGCCGTCACCTCGCCTGGGGTCAGGTGCTTGGCCTCCTCCTGCGAACGACGCATGGCGGCGATGAAATGGCTGAGGTCGGCATCGCCGAGCTCGATCGTGATCGCGAGCGACATGTGGAAACTCCCGTATGAGACGCGGAAGACTATCCACGCCGGGTAGGCGGCGTCAATGGAAACCGTCCCGGGACGTGGAGGACCAGAACGTACGCAGGCCCCGCAATGCGGCCGGCGAGCAATGCGCACCACGTTTGCACGACGCTTGGAGCCGCCAAGGCCGGTGCGCACGGTGTTGACGCTGGTATTGCAGGAATGACCATTGCGAGTCGACTCGCCGCCGCCGCGACAGCGCCGTTGCTACAGGATGCTGACCAGGCCAGCGCCAAATGCGGTCACGATGCGCGTGTAGATTGTCTTCAACGACAAGTCGACCTCGGGGAAGTCGCCGATATCGGTATGGCAGGCATAAAAGTCTGGCGCACCAGGCGGCACTTCGTCACAGCCCGGATCGAGCTCGAAACTGCTGGCATAGCGGAATGGCCAGATATCGAACAACGGCAACGCCGTCGAAACGTCGGCTATCACCCCGTTGATGCGCTCCAGCCAGCGCGGGCGCTCGCGTTTGGCAATGACCCAGGCATTGCGCGGCGCGGCATCCTGCAGCACCGCCGCACGCACGCTGGCGGCGAACGCGCGGTCATGGATGATGAAGCCCGATTCGGTGTTGTAGTCGTCCGAACGCGGATCGAAATTGTGCGAGCCGATCA
>JBDTWV010000343.1:0-3859 GCA_040006495.1 Dokdonella sp. | reverse complement strand
ATTGGTCAAGGTGCCGGGCGCAAATCACGGCGGACTCGCGGGCCGACCTTCGCAGTCGGCAGCAAAGGCCGCGGCGATTCTTGCGTGGTTCCAGCGCTATCGCTCAGACGTGCCGAAACCGGCCGGTGCAGCGCCATGACTCCGGCAGGAAGCGTGTAGCGGACATTTTGTTTATTTGTTCCACTTTGGCTTATGGAGCACCCGATGCGCGACCTGTATCCCGAGATCGAGCCTTATCGCACCCACCGTCTTGCGGTTGACGGCCTGCACACGCTCTATGTAGAGGAGTGCGGAAACCCGGACGGCCTGCCCGTGGTTTTCCTGCATGGCGGCCCCGGTGCCGGCCTCTCGACGTATCACCGCCGCTTCTTCGATCCGGCGCGCTACCGCATCGTGCTGTTTGATCAGCGTGGTGCGGGGCAGTCGACGCCACACGCGGAATTGCACGACAACACCACGGCGCATCTGGTGGCGGACATCGAGACGATCCGTGTGCATTTCGGCATCGAACGCTGGGTGGTATTCGGCGGCTCGTGGGGTTCGACGCTGGCGCTGACCTACGCGCAGGCACATCCCGATCGGACCATTGGCCTTGTATTGCGCGGCATCTTCCTCGGCCGCCCCGGCGAACTGCGCTGGTTCAATGAACTCGACGGCGGCGCCGCGTGGGTTTTCCCCGAGCGTTGGCAACGTTACCTCGAACATATCCCGGTCGAGGAGCGCGACAACATGGTGGATGCGTACTGGCGCAGGCTGGACAGCAACGACGAAGCCGTGCGACTCGCCGCCGCGCAGGCGTGGGGCTGGTGGGAAGGCGGCAGCACCACGCTGCTGCATGATCCGGATGAAGCGGGCATGTTCGAGAAACCGCAAGCAGCGATCAGTGTTGCGCGCGCCGAAGCCCACTACTTCAGGCATCGGGTCTTTCTGGAACCCGACCAGTTGCTGCGCGACGTCGACCGCATCCGCTCGATTCCGGCCACTATCGTGCAAGGACGCTACGACATCATCTGCCCGATGAAGAGCGCCTATGACCTCGCCTGCGCATGGCCGGAGGCACAGTTTCACGTCGTGCTTGCCGGGCATAGCGCCGCCGATCCAGCCATTGTCGACGTGCTGGTTGGCGCAACCGACGCACTGGCCGAACGCTACTTCAAATCAGGAACGTGACTCGGTTCCCATCTACGCGTCTTGGCGTTTGGGCTCACGGCTCAGAGCGCCTTCTGCATGCATCGCTGGTAGCGTCCGTCAACGCGCGTCGCATACCAGGAGGTGGTCAGCTTGCGGGTGATCTTCGGGCTTTCCAACCGGATGACAGGCACCATCGCACGCGGTAGCGGCTTGCGTTCGATGGTGTCGGCAAGCGCGAACACACGGGTGTACAGATCGGTGTCCTCGAACTCCGGGCGCCTCGGCTGTTCCAGCGAGCGCCGGATCTGACGGTCACTCATGTCCAGTTGCCGCCGCAGGGATCGCAGGGCCAGTTCGGTTTGTCCGGGACGATCGAAATCCGAGTCGGGTTCGAATATATCGCCATCGAGCGCGAGCGGAATTCCCGAAGCTCGACTGACCGCGTTCTGGAACGCCGCATTGCGGCTCGCGTACCACCCGGCGTTGAAATCCGCGAAGCGGTACAGCGGCTTCGCGTAATGCGCACGATAGCCGAGCAGGTGCAGGACGCCGAAATACACGCTGCCGCGTCGGGTGAACAGCTCGTGGCGGATCGAGCCATCGACCGGATACGGATAGTTTTTGGCATGCGCTTCGGCAAACGTGATGCTGACCTGCATCGGCCCGGCGGTATGCACCGGATTGAGACCTCCGAACAAGCGTCGCCCCATCGGCACCATGCCGATAAAGTCCTCGAACATCCGGCTCATATCCCTTTCCGTGCGCACGTGTTCGAGTCGCTCGCGATAGCTTTTGCCGTTCGGCGAATCGATCAGCAACGCTGCGCTGACCAACAATTGGGGAACATGCATCGACGCCGCGCGGCGATCGATCTCGGCACGCGCGATCTTCGGCAAGCCTGGCACGATTGGATCGACATTGAAGTTCGATTCCTGATCGGCAACCGCGAGCACAGCGCACAGATTCGCGGTAGTCGGCTCGATATCCTGCGCGGCGAAGGCGGCATAGATATCGACTGCCCAACCACGACGATCGACCGCTTGCGCCGGCATCAAGTGCACGATCTCGGCACGAACGTCGTCCGGTCGGTGCAGCGGCGGCGGCTGCACGTGCTGGGTGACACACCCTGCGAGTAGCGCCAAAGTAGCCACCAACCCGGCGCAATGACGCATTGAGACTGGCGCCAGGCGAAACGGCGTACGCGATCGTGCTGGAACAGGCGCATCGACAGCAGGGCGAGATTGCAGTTGCGTCATTCCGGTTCCAGATACATGGGATGCGCCAACATGTGGGGTGTCTGGCGCACGCCGTCAAGTCTGCGCCGACAACATCCGATCAAAGCGGAAGCTCAGATCCGCCGTTTACCGATTGCGCCAACGATGCGCCCCACGTCGGCCAGCACCGCGCTGCGCCCAGCGGCGTCGGCCCTGGAACCCGCGTAGTAGGCCGTCACCAGTGATGGCTTGCGCTGCGGCGGCCAGAGGATCGCCACGTCATTGGTTTCTCCCTTGCTGCCGCTCCCGGTCTTGTCGCCGCCGGACCAATCGTGCGGAACTCCCGCGCGCAGCTTGTCGGCGCCCGTCGTACAGGCACGCAGCCAGCCGATCAGGACCGCCCGCGAGACATCCGACAGCGCATGGCCCAGCAACACACGGCGCATGCTTTCCAGCATCGCGTTCGGCGTCGTCGTATCGCGCACATCGTTCGGAGCACCGACATTGAGTTCGGGCTCGATGCGATCGAGTCGGGTCACCGGGTCGCCCAAACTGCGAACGAATTGCGTCACTGCAGCGGGACCGCCGAGGCTATCCAGCAACAGGTTCGCCGCGGTGTTGTCGCTCACGGTGATGGCCGCCTGGCACAACTCGGCGATGCTCATGCCCGGCGCGCCGACGTGATGGCTGGTCACCGGAGCCCAAGCCAGCACCGCCTCCTTGCCAAAGACAATGCGTCGATCAAGGCACTCCGCACCACGATCGATATGCGCCAGCACGGTCGCTACCGCGAGGAGCTTGAATGTGCTGCACATCAGGAAACGTTCGTCGCCGCGCCGCGCAATGCGCGAGCCGCTGTCCGTGTCGAGAATGGCAACACCCAATCGCCCACCGTGCCGCCGTTCCAGCGCCGCCAATCGAGTGACAAATTCGTCTGTTTCCGAACCCGACGCAAAGCGTGGGCGAAGCATGAGTACTGAAGAAAGCGTCAAGACGCTCGTGAGAAGGTTGCGACGGTTCATGGATTCACTTAGTTGGTAGTAATCGAGAAACGGGTACGCATCGCGCAAGAACTACTGGGCGCGGTCAGGGCTCATTTTAGCTGCCGTACGGACCTGGGAGGCGTACAGCCAACCACGCAACAGCGGCGTGAAACGGATCGCCCAAGTGTTGGGACCGCGCTGTCACACGTAAGGGATCGTGAGATGAACACAGAAAGGCGATGCAAGCCCTGCCGAGAATGCCATCCGGAGGGCGACCTCGTGTTTCAATTGGGACCTTGGCAGATGACGCCACTCCCGCCCACACCTCCGTGCGAGGATCGCCAATAATTGCACGTGCCCAGAAACAGGAGCCGTTCCGTTGAACTACATCGTGATTTCCAGCTTCGAAAACGTCGACACCGGCGACCTGCAGTCGCAAGGCGACGCGATCGCCGGGTTTCCGTCAGAGCCTCTCGCGCAAGCGCACTTTGCGAGCCGCGTCGAAGCACTGACAGCGGCGGTGAGCGATGC
>JBDTWV010000342.1:0-3860 GCA_040006495.1 Dokdonella sp. | reverse complement strand
ACATTGATGGTGAGGAACGGATCCGGATCGGACAACCGCGAGATCGCGTCGCAACCGATCTCGAACAAGCGCCAGTCAATCGCCTCGATGTGACCGCCATCCTGCGCGACCTTGAGGAAGCCGCCAGGTCCGATGATTCCATCGAGTGGATGATTCCAGCGCAGCAGTGCTTCGTAGCCGACGATAAAGCCGTTGTCGAGCCGGCACATTGGCTGGAAATACGGTTCGAACTCGTCGTACTCCAGCGCATGGCGCAGCTCGCCCTCCATGGTCAGAACGTCAACGGCATTGCGCGCAAGCGCCTCGTCGAACAGCTCGAAGCGCTTGCGACCCAGTTCCTTCGCACGATACAGCGCGAGGTCGGCGTCGCGCACAATCTCGTCGGCCGTCGCGTAGCTGCTATCGCCAATCGCGATCCCGATGCTGACCGACGTGCACAATTCACGGCCTGCGACCAACATCGGCAGAGCCAGTGTGTCGAGTACGCGCTGCGCCACGACCTGGGCGGTTTCCGGCGTTTGCACATCCTCAAGCAGGATCGCGAACTCGTCGCCCGACAGGCGCGCCACCATGTCAGGGTGGCGTACGCAGTCGAGCAAGCGCCGGGCGACTTCGCGCAGGAGCTCGTCACCACCGGGATGACCCAGACTGTCGTTGACCACCTTGAAGCGGTCAATATCCAGATACAACAGCGCGCAGCGTCGACCCGGCTCACGCAGCAATTTCAATACGCGCTCAAGGCGGTCTCGCAAATAGGCGCGATTGGCGAGGCCCGTCAGCGCATCATGCATGATCTGATGCTTGAGCTGGTTCTGTACGCGCTCACGCTGCCTGATCTGCTCGCGCAACTCTCGGGTGCGCTCCTCGACACGCTGCTCGAGTTCAGCGTATGCACGCTGCAGGGAGACCGCCGAACGGCGTCGATGGATGCTGTTGGCGATCTGCAGTGCAGCGAAGCTCAGCAGCTCCTGATCGGGCGCATCGTAGACCACTGAGTCGATGTAGCTTTGCACAACCACGAGGCCGATCACCTGCTCGCCCACGCGCAGCGGCACGCCTAGCCAGCATAGGGCCGCCCGACCGATGCTTTGCAGATCGATCTCCCCACGTCGCGCAAGATCCTCGATTTCGGCGGGACCGATAAGCAGCGGACGGCCGCTGCGCAACACATACTCGCTCACGCCACGCCCGAGCTCACGCAAAATCATCCGACGTTCGCCCGCGTCCACGAAATACGGAAATTCAATATTGCGCTGATCGGCGGAGAGCAGCGCGATGAAGAAATTCTCCGCCGGCAGCAGTTCACCGACGACCGCATGCACGCGCTCATAAAACTCGCCCTCGGCGATATCGGCGGTCGCAAGTTGTGCAATATGGAATAACGCAGCTTGCAACTGCTCCGAGCGTTGGCGCTCCAGCACTTCCTGCTGCAATCCACGATTGGCCGCGGCCAGTTCGAGCGTGCGCAAATGCACGCGTTGCTCCAGCTCTTCCTTGCCCTGCTTGCGCTCCAGCGCTGTCAGGATATGGTTGCCGACGAATTCGAGCAGTGCTCGGTCCTCATTCGTGAAACGCACGCCCTCCTTGTAACTCTGCACGACCAGTGCGCCGCGCACGCTGCCATCGCGCAGCATCGGAACGCCGAGCCAGTCGACGCTGTCCGGGCCGATCATGACCAACGGTCCCCTGATCTGCTGCTGCAGCTCCTCGGTACTGCCCATCAGGGCGTTGCCCTCGACGATCAAATACCAGGTCAATGTATGTTCGCGGCTACGCATCGGGATGTCGTCCACACCCGGCCCTTCGGTGTCCTCGACATCGGCGTAGTACAGGAAGCACAGGGCCTCGCGCTCTGCAGCGTAGCGAACGATGAAGAAATTCTCGGCATACATCAGCGTGCTGACAATTGCGTGAATGCCACGCAACATGTCGGGCATGTCGTGATCGGACCCGGCCAGATCGGAAATCGCGAACAACGCACGCTGCAGGGCTTCCGAGCGCTGCAGCTGTTTGTGCGATTTGTACAATTGGTCCAGCTTCAACGCGCGGCGCAAATGCCTGGCAGCCAAGTCCAGGCATGGCGCCATGCCCTCAGCCACGAGCGACTGCGCGCAATCGTTGTCAAGCCACAACAGCAGCACCGATCGTTCCTGCCTCAGGCGCAGGGCCAGCACCGGGCCCGCGCTCGCGGACGGTTTGTTGCTGGCCAGGAGTGCGCGCACGTACTGCAGATCGCCGACCGCCGGGACTCCAGCAGTACTCTCGAAATGTTCCGAGTCAGGTGCCGACCACAGCAAAACCGCCCGTTGGCAACCTGTCTGAGTACGGGTCAACTCGATGACCGCAGCGGCAATTTGCGCCGGCGTCGTCGCCTCATGCAGACGGGTCATCCATTCGAGCCGGGTCGAATCCGGTAACCGCATGGAGGCGGGCAAGTGGATCATGGAGCTCCCGGTCGAAGCAAGCCGATATCAACGTCGGCGCGTACGCAACCGTATCGTCATGCACGCCGGCGGCAGTTGCTCAGCGTAGCAAGAACCGCGCCTCCGGTCACAGCCAGAGCCACCGCCTCCCGCCGCGCAATGGCGGCCTGCAGCCCTGTGCAATAGCTGGCCGAGGCGACGGATGGGACAGGTTTTTATTGCTCAGGCTCGCGCCAGCCCCGCCTGCAGCACTTTGCGTCTGAATGATGGGCCCGCGACGCGGCATCGTTGTGGCGTTGGAGCAGGCGCAGTCCGATGACGTTGCAGGTTCGCGAGTCTGCGTACACGTGGTCCCGCTCGCGACATCGGGATGCAACAAAAGGGCGCCCTTCGACGCCCTTTCATGAAGCATGCCGCCCCGTCGTACCTACTTTTTCAGGAACAGATGCTCGACGCCGCCGCGCTCCTCGTGCAGTTCCTTGGCGGACGCGTCCATGCGCTCGCGCGAGAACGCATTGATCTCCAAGCCTTGCACGATCGCATAGTGTCCGTTCTTCACGGTCACCGGATAGCCATAGATCACGCCCGGCGCAATCCCGTAGGAGCCGTCCGACGGAATCCCCATTGAAACCCAGTCGCCCTCGGCGGTGCCGAGTGCCCAAGTGCGCATGTGGTCGATCGCGGCGGAAGCGGCAGAGGCGGCCGACGACGCACCACGCGCCTTGATGATCGCGGCACCGCGTTGTTGCACGGTCGGGATGAACGTGTCCTTGTACCACGCAGTTTCGACCAGACCGGTCGCGGCCTTGCCGTTCACCGTCGTGTGATGGATATCCGGATACTGCGTCGACGAGTGGTTGCCCCAGATCGTCATGCGCTTGACGTCGGTCGTGTGTGCGCCAGTTTTCTCGGCGAGCTGTGACAGCGCGCGGTTGTGGTCAAGGCGGACCATCGCTGTGAAACACTTCGGATCGAGGTCTGGCGCGTTCTGCTGCGCAATCAGCGCATTCGTGTTGGCCGGATTGCCGACCACGAGCACCTTCACGTCGCGCTTGGCGTGAGCGTCCAGCGCCCTGCCCTGCGGGCCGAAGATCGCGCCGTTCGCCTCAAGCAGATCCTTGCGCTCCATACCCGGCCCGCGCGGACGTGCGCCGACCAGCAACGCGTAATCGACATCCTTGAACGCGACGTTGGCATCATCGGTCGCGACTACACCAGCCAACGTCGGGAACGCGCAGTCGTTGAGTTCCATCACGACGCCTTGCAACGCGCCCAGCGCCGGCGTGATCTCAAGCAGGTGCAGAATCACCGGCTGATCCGCGCCGAGCATGTCGCCGGCAGCGATACGAAACAACAGGGCGTATCCAATCTGGCCGGCAGCACCGGTCACGGCAACACGAACGGGAGCTTTCATCGTTTCAACCTCACAAGGGCTTT
>JBDTWV010000341.1:0-3893 GCA_040006495.1 Dokdonella sp. | reverse complement strand
CGTTGACCGTGACGAGGTGGACGCCCTTGCCTTCCAGCGCGTTCAGGTACACCGGCAAGGTTGCGACCAGGGTCTTGCCTTCGCCGGTGCGCATCTCTGCGATGCGGCCGCCATGCAGAACCATGCCGCCGATCATCTGCACGTCGTAGTGGCGCAGGCCGAGCACGCGCTGTGCCGCTTCGCGGACGGTGGCAAATGCCTCAGGGAGCAGGCTGTCGAGGGCGGCGCCTGCCGCGAGCCGCTCGCGGAACTGCGCGGTCTTGCCACGCAACTCCTCGTCGGACAGAGCCTGGTATTCGGGTTCCAGCGCATTGATCTTCGCGACCGTCTTGCCGAGCTGGCGCAGCACGCGTTCATTGCGGCTGCCGAAAATACGCGTCAGGAAACTATTGAGCATGGGTCATCTTCGATTGGGGACGAATGCCGCGAGGCGCGCGGTACGGGCGTGACTTGGGCAACCGGCAAGCCCGCGCTGGTGACGCGAGACGCGTTACCGAGGTTGCGGCCAGAGCCGAGGAAGCCGCCAATGATACGGCGGCCCCGGTCCAATAAAAACCAGTTTGTGGCGCGCCGCCTGGTTTCAATGCTGCGGAGCGACAGCAGAGGGTGGTGGCTGCCGGGCAAAAGCGCCCCCTTGCGGCCGGTCGGCCACCTTCCCCGCGATGCTGGGGAAGGAACAGCGACCGGCAAAACCCACTGATTTTCCTCGCCGCGCGTAGCAGAGGAAGGAAAAGCGGCCGACGAAACACTCTGATTCTCCTTCCCTTTCATATAAGGGGAGGGAGCAGCGGCCAGCGATACATATTGATTTTCCTTCCCCTGCGCAGCGGGGGAAGGTAGCCGAAGGCCAGATGGGGGCGCTCTTGCGGGCGCTCTCGGGAACGCGCCTCAGCCGTGGCTCGCCCGCGTCGATTTCACGTAGGCCATCGGATTGACCGCGCGTCCCTTGAGCCACACCTCGAAATGGCAGTGCGGCCCGGTCGAGCGGCCAGTCGATCCGACGTTCGCGATCGTTTCGCCGGCGTGCACACGTTCGCCGACGTGCGCGACCAACACGGAATTGTGCGCATAACGCGTCATGTAGCCGTTGCCGTGATCGATCTCGACCACGTTGCCATAGCCACTGCGATCACCCGACCAGGTGACCACACCATCGGCCACAGCCATGACCGGCGTGCCGATGGGCGCATCGAAGTCGAGGCCGGTGTGCATCGCGGAGTGGCCATTGATCGGATCGGTGCGCGTACCAAAGCCCGAGGCCATGTAGCCCTGCGCCACCGGCATGCCGGTCGGCAGCAGTGAATTGTCGATCTTGCGGTCGCGCAGCATGTTCTCCAACACGTCGAGCTGCGAGGCCTGGCGGTCGAACTCGGCACGCAGGTCGTCGACGCCTTGTTGCAACGGCAGCGACATGTGCGCGCCGGTACTCGGTTCCTCGGGGCCACCGAGCGCTGGATCGGTGTCGAAATCGAATTCGCCATCGTCGAGTTTGCCGACTTGGGTCAGGCGGTCGCCGAGTGCATTGAGCCGGGTCGCCTGCGCCTGCAACTGGCCGAGCTGCAGCGCCAGTGCGTCGCGATCGCGCTGAGATTCGCCGTTGATGTCCGCGAGCCGATCACGCTGCGCGGCGATGGCCGCGCGCATGGCGACGACCTCGCGCAGATCATGGCTGCGCGGATTGGCGATCAGAAGGGTCGCGGCAACGCCAATTGCGATGAAAAACAGGGCGCAACCACTGATGATCGCGCCAACCAGCAGATGGCCGCGCAGTCCGACCAGTTGAATTTTCCGTGGCAAGGTACGTCCATTGCCAACGATAATGATATTCATGTTTCAATCGCCGAGTTCGTAGTCATCAATGTCGCCAAGACACAATCCTCTCCATGCTGCCGGGACGGGCCCGAAGGCCGCCGCACAGTGCATCGCACTCGACACGCTCGCCGATCGGGCGCGCGCGCTGGATGCGCTGGATGAAAGATTGCGCCACCTCTTGCCTGCAGCAGTCGCTCGCGAGACTCGGCTCGCGGACGTCCGCAACGGACGGATTGTCTTTCTGGCATCGAGTCCGATCTGGGCCAGCCGCATCAGGCTTTATCAATCCGCCTTGCTTGCAGAAACCCGCACCGCACTGGGCGGTACTGTCGAACGCTTTACCGTGAAAGTGGCGCCCTTGCCGACCGTTCCCCCGGAACCGACAAAGCCGAAACCTCTTTCTGCCGCCGCCGCCCGCCATTTGCGAGCGACAGCAAAAGCCACCTCAGACCCTGAATTAAGGGCCCTTTATCTACACTTGGCGTCCTTCGCCGCGGATGAGCCCGAATAACGGCACACCCGACTGGAGCCGGGGCGGCTCCTGATCCCCTGCAACCGGCGATTCCCTGGCGGGAACCGCTTCATCACACACCGGACCGCGCATCATGTCGCAGTCGGCACAGGCAAACGTTCGCGGCTTCGCCGTCTTCCGTTTGCGCGACGGGTCCTGTGACCCGTGGCTGCCAGCATCTTCCTCTGCCGGCCCTTCGTTTTTTGTGATGCGGGTCGTCTTCGACTCACCACATCACGAATTGGCAGAAGCTAGACCGCCTGCGCCGGGTGGGCGTAGGAAATCGGCGCTTCGCGCTCGTCCTCGAAACTGACCTCTTCCCACGCGGCAGCGTCGGCCAGTAGCGTGCGCAGCAATGTGTTGTTGAGCTCGTGGCCCGACTTGTAGCCATAGAACGCGCCGATCAGGCTGTGTCCGAGCAGGTACAGGTCGCCGATGGCGTCGAGGATCTTGTGTTTGACGAACTCGTCCTCGTAACGCAGGCCGTCTTCGTTGAGCACGCGGTAGTCATCGAGCACGATCGCGTTGTCCATCGAGCCGCCCAGGGCGAGGTTCTTCTCGCGCAGCATCTCGATGTCGCGCATGAAGCCGAAGGTGCGTGCGCGGCTGACTTCCTTGACGAACGAGGTCGTCGAGAAGTCGATCTCGGACGTAGAGGTGCGCTTGGTGAACATCGGATGGTTGAAGTCGATCGAGAAGCCGACCTTGAAGCCGTCGAACGGCTCGAAGCGGGCCCATTTGTCGCCGTCGCGGACGGTGATCGACTTCTTGATGCGGATGAACCGCTTGGCCTTGGCTTGCTCTTCTATTCCGGCCGATTGCAGCAGGAAGACGAACGGACCGGCGCTGCCGTCCATGATCGGCACTTCCGGTGCCGACAGGTCGACGTATGCGTTGTCGATGCCGAGCCCGGCCATCGCCGATAGCAGATGCTCGATCGTGGCGATGCGAACATCACCTTTGACGAGTGTGGTTGAGAGGCGTGTATCGCCTACATTTTCGCAACAGGAGCGGATATCCACCGGGTTCGGCAGGTCGACCCGGCGAAACACAATGCCGGAGTCGACCGCTGCCGGTCGCAGGGTCATGTAGACCTTGTCGCCCGTGTGAAGACCCACGCCCGTCGCTCTGATGACGTTTTTGAGCGTGCGCTGTCTGATCATTTTTATGGTGTGACCCCTTGGGGCAGGAGCTGACAAAACATCGTCGAGGTTAGCACAGCAAGTTTGTGGAGAAAAGTTAAGCGATGTATGGACCCCACAAACTGTTGTTTTTTTGCTACACAACTGCCGCATGGGAGTGATCAGCTACTCGGGTTCGGGGACGTGCTGTCGCGGAGAAAACGGGTTCGAGACGTCCAAGTGGGCGCGGCGGAAGCCGCAATGACTTTTGCGGTGCCCAGACAAGAGCATCGCGCCTGCCGGCGCTCCCACAGATAGCTGCAAGCAGGTTTGCCGCACGGTGGTGAGACGAGGCAGCCTCCATGCTTTCTGAGATGGCGAAGCAAGAGCATCGCGCTTGCTGGCGCTCCCACAAATAACTGCAAGCAGGTTTGCCGCACGGTGGTCAG
>JBDTWV010000340.1:0-3894 GCA_040006495.1 Dokdonella sp. | reverse complement strand
GTCTTGCCGGCGCCCATCGGGCCGATGAAGAAGAGGTTGGGCGCGGGGTTCATGGGCTGAATGCTAGCAAAGCCGAGGGCCGATAGCCGGCAGCCGGTAGCCGGGACGCGCTTCGGCCCGTATGCTCTTGCCGCATCAGACTTCCGATTAGCGGTTGCCATGCTCCGTTTCATGTTGCTGTTCCTGCTCTTCCTGGGCGTGTTGTTTGTTGCCGAACTTCTGCAATCGGTCGACCAGCATGTGATCGTTCCGTTCACGACCGGGATCGCGCACGTGTGCGTCTGGATCGTTGACCTTTTCGATCCGCATGCGATTGCGCACGGCAAGATACTGCAGAGCACGACCAATGGCTTCGCGATCTCAATCGAGCGCGGCTGCAATGGCGTCGAGGCGGTCATCATCCTGGTATCGGCGATGCTCGCGTTCCCCGCGCCATGGAAATTCAAGCTGGCCGGCATCGGGATTGGCTTTATAGCGATACAGGCGATGAACATCGTTCGAATCATCAGCCTGTTCTACCTTGGCCAGTGGAGTCGGCTCTGGTTCGACTGGTTTCATCTGTATTTGTGGCAGGCCTTGATCGTGCTCGATGCGCTCGTCGTGTTCCTTATCTGGCTGCGCTATCTGCCTCGAAATCCAGCGCAAACGCCGGCCTGAACACGGCTACCGCGCGCTTTCGACTTTGTTATAGTGGGTCCGCCTATCAAAAAGGAGTGTCGCTATGTCCATCGCAAAAGTACTCGAACTCAGTAGTTCGTCACCCAAGGGAATAGAAGACGCGGTCCAAAGCGGCCTGAAGAAGGTTTCGCAAACGGTCAAGAACATCAAGGGCGCGTGGGTCAACGAAATCAAGGTGGCCACCGACGGCGACGGCAACGTCACCGAGTGGCGCGTCAACATGCGCATCAACTTCATCGTCGACTGAATCGAAACTGGCGTACGCGGTGAGGACCGAGTCCACATGAGCAGGATGCCATGAGCAAGCTCGGCTTGGTTGTCGGTCTACTGGAAGATGACCCGGACATGGCGGGGCTCGTGGGCCAGTGGCTGGAAGACGCCGGTTATGCCACGCGCTGGTTTCGTAATGTGAACGAGTACCGGCGTCGGCAGGGCTCGGAGGCAATCGACCTGCTGTTGCTCGACTGGATGCTGCCCGACGGCAGCGGCATCGAGGTCATCGGCGCGATCCGCTCGTCCGCAAACAGCCGGCTGCCGGTAATTTTCCTGACCGCACGCGATGCCGAGGACGACCTCGTCTGCGGGCTCGGCAGCGGCGGGGACGATTACGTCGTCAAACCGCCCAAGCAGCGCGAATTGATCGCACGCGTCAATGCGGCGCTGCGCCGCCAAGCGGGTGAAGGCGAAGCGGCTGAAATGATCGAATTGCGGCCGTATGTGGTCGATGCGAAGCGCCGCCGGGTGAGTATCGACGGACGCGACATCGATCTGACCCAACGCGAATTCGACCTCGCGAGTTTCCTGTTCCGGCGCCATGGTCGCGTCATCAGCCGCGACGCGCTGCTGGAAAATGTATGGAATCTCAGCGCCGCGGTCTCCACGCGCACGGTTGACACGCATATTAGCCGCTTGCGCAAGAAGCTCGCGCTGAATGGCCAGAACGGTTGGCGACTCGCTGCGATCTACCAGCACGGTTACCGGTTGGAGCAGGTCTAGAACACGCGTCGCGTGAAGCGTGCAGCGGCGCTTGCAGAATGCAAGAATGCGGCAACAGCGTATCCGGAGGCCACAGGTGAAAACCGTAGCGAAACCGCTTCCACGCAAGAAAGCCGATCCACGCAAGCGTCCTTCGACCGAGGAACGCCGTGTCACGACGTTGCGCACGCAAATCAGGAGCAAATCCATGGCAGATCCGAAGAAGCCCGCCGCCGGCAACGGCAGCGACCAAGGCGGCGATCGCGGCAAGGATCGCAATGTCGACCAGATCCGCGACATCCTGTTTGGCGGCCAGATGCGCGATTACGAGCGCCGCTTCCAGGAGTTGAACCAGCGCCTGGAGGCTGAACTGGCACGCATAGGCGAGACCCAGGACAAGCGCCTCGCCCAGATCGACAAACGCATCGACGACCAGCTCGAAAAGCTCGGCAAGTTGGTGCGTCAGGAGATGCAGGACCGCAATAGCGCCGTTGACGATCTCGAATCCCGGGTGCAGCAGGCGGCGCGCACCGCGCGCGGCGAGATCAACAAGGCGCTGGATGCGCTCGGACACGAACTCAATGTCAGCGATGAGCGTCTGCGCAGCGCGATTGCCGACCTGCACTCGACTGCCAATGCGCGTGCGGGCGAAACCGAATCCGCGTTGTCGCGTACCGGCGCGGAACTGCGCGCGGAAAAGGTCGGTCGCGAGGACCTGTCCGCGCTGTTGACCGAATTTGCGCTGCGGCTGAAAGGTGATTTCGACCTGCCGATACCGAAATAGGCTGGCGGCGAGCGGAGTCCGCACGTGGCCACCCGTGTCGCCGGCAACGCGCCGTCGCAACCATCGAATGTTGTCGTGGCCGCCACAGACGACTCCAACGGCACCGCGGCGCCCGCGGATTTCGAGCGCCTGCGCGAGATCCTGATCGGCGATGAACGGCGTGCCCTCGACGCTGCGCACGCGCGCATCGAAAAACTCGAAAACACCCAGAACGATCTCGCGCAGCGCCTGCCCGGCGCGCTGGAGGCGGTGCGCAGTGGCAGCGAGACCAGGCGCATGGCGAATGCGCTTATCGAGCCGGTCGAGCTTGCCCTCGGCACGGCAGTGAAGAAAAGCCCGCAGACGCTAGTCGATGCCTTGTTCCCGATCATCGGTCCGCTGATCCGCAAGGCGATCGCCGAGGCGCTGCGCAATCTCGTCGCCGATCTCAACAGCGCCGTCGAAAGCAGTCTCAGTCCGCGCGGCCTGAAGTGGCGCATCGAGGCGTGGCGCGCGGGCGTTCCCTATGCGCAGGTTGTGCTCAAGCATCGCCTGACTTACCGCATCGATCACGTATTCCTCAGCGCGCGCGAATCGGGGCTCGTGCTGCAGCATCAGTCGGCGCCGGATATGCCGGAACTCGATGCCGACGCGATCGCCGGAATGCTGACCGCACTCGGCGATTTCGTCAGCGATTCAGTCGGCGGAAAAAGCGGCGACACCTTGGATTCATTCCGCGTGGGCGAGTATCTGGTCTGGGTCGTGCAGGGGCCGCGTGCGAACCTCTCGTGCTTCATGCGCGGTGTGCCGCCTGCATCCTTGCGTGGCTTGCTCGAACAGCGACTGGAGGACATCCACGCACAATTTTCCGGTGTGCCGGATAAAGATCTGCGCGCGGCGGGCGATGTGGCGCTGCGCCACGAATGGCTGCAGCCGACCACGTTGCTGAGCGAGGCGGGCGTGGCGAGCGAGCCTACGCAAACGCGACCGTCACGGTGGCCGGCGCTGCTCGTCGTGCTGGCCATCGCCTTCGCGATCGGCTGGTCAGCGATCAGCCGCGAGCGCTGGCACGCGCGCATCGAGGCGTTGCGGGCGCAGCTCAACGGACACGCCGGATTCGTCTTGACCGGTATCGAGGCACGGCCATGGCGTGCGGTCACCGTGCATGGCTTGCTCGATCCGGATGCAGCACCGCTGGCACCCGAGTTCGGTGCGGCGGAGCTTGGCGCGGTCACGCCAACACTGGTGACCGCCGGCTATCTGTCGAGCGACGACGCGATCGTTGCCCGTCGCGCCGAGCGTCTGCTCGCGCCGCCAGCGGACGTTCGGTTCGCGGTCAAGCAGGGCGTGTTGACAATCACCGGCAATGCGCCTTCCGCGTGGATCGCCGATGCGCGCGAACATGCCGGCTGGATCGCCGGTGTCAACCGCATCGAGTGGGCGCTGGTGCAGTACGCCACGGCCAAGGTCGGCGCGAT
>JBDTWV010000339.1:0-3898 GCA_040006495.1 Dokdonella sp. | reverse complement strand
GGCGAGAAGCGTGCGGCGTTCTTCAATTCTGCGAAGGTCATGTTCATCGGGACATTCCAGTCAGGACAAGGCATCGCGTGGTTGTGCCGCGCAAGCGCGCCGGGCCGGCAGCAGGCACGCAAGCAAGAGCGTTGCGAGTAGCAGTGCGCTGACGCCGAGCAGGGTCACGGGATCGCTGGCGGGTACGCCGAACAGTTGGCTGCGCGCGGCATGCGCGCCGAACAGTGCGATCACCACGCCGAGCGTGATGCCGCCGGCGCCGACGCGCAGTGCGCTGCCAAGCACGAGTCGTGCGATGCGTCGGCGTGACGAACCGAGTGCCTGGCGCAATGCGAATTCATGCTCGCGCTGGCCAACTGCGAATGCCACTAGTCCGTACAACCCTCCGATTGCGAGCACAAACGCTACGCCTGCGAACGCACCGAACAGCAGCAGGCTGAAGCGACGGTCGGCGAGCGCGCTGGCGCGGACCTCGGCCAGCGGGTGCAGGCTGTAAGGTATGCCGCTCGCGAGTTGCTCCAGCGGCGCGCGCAGTTGCGGCATCAGCGCGGCGATCGGCAGGGTCGAGCGCACCACGATGTTGAATTCCGCCGCGGCCATCGGTCGCTGGTCGAGATCGACGTAGACCGTGCCCATCGGCGCCTTGTCCAAGCGCCTTTCGTGCACGTCGCCGACGACGCCGACTATCGTCAGCGGGTGCATGTCGCCGTCCATGTTGCCGTACTGGATGCGTTGCCCGATCGGATCGCGCTCGCCCCAGGTCGCGCGCGCGGCAGCGGCGCTGATCAGCGCGACGTGTTGCCCGTCGGAATGATCGCCACTGTCGAACGTGCGCCCGCGCAGCAAGGGAATCCCGGCCGCTTTAAAATATTCGGCGCTGGCGACGCGGAATTCGGCGTAGCCGATCGTCGGCGGTGCGGAATCGAAGCTGGTCACGCTGCCGTCCCAGAAGCCGCCGTCGGCTCCACTGGCACTCAGCGGTAGGCTGCTGACGCCACCGACGGTCGCGACGCCGGGCACGGATGCGAACGCAGCCATGAGATTGTCGTAGCGTTGCGCATTGGTGGCGGCTGTAGCGGCATTGGGAGCGGACGGCGGCGAAACCCGCACGCTGATCGCGCCCTCGGCATTGAAGCCGGGGTCAACCGCGAGCAGCGCGAGGAAGCTGCGCCCGAGCAGACCGGCGCCGATCAGCAAGACGGTGGTCAACGCAGTCTGTCCGACCAGCAGCAACATGCGTGTGCGCAGGTGACCGCGGCTCGGCGACTGGCCACGGCTGCTTTCGCGCAATTCGCCGATGGGATTTTGCTTGCGCGTGTTCCACAGCACGGCCACGCCTGCTATCAGCGCAATCAGCACGGCGCCAAGCAGGCACAACGCAACGATGCGCGCGTCGAGGTGGATCACGTCGACGCGAGGTAGCTGGCCTGCAGCCGTGTGCACCAGCACGCGGATCGCCGCTGCCGCTGCAAGCAGGGCGAGTACGGTAGCGGCAGCGGCGATCAGCAGGCTTTCCAGCAGCACTTGGCGCGCGAGCCGTGCGCGACTCGCACCGAGCGCCGCACGCACGGCGAGTTCGCGTGCGCGCGAACCGTTCAGTGCGAGCAGCAAATTGGTCGTATTGGTGATCGCGATCAGCAATAGAAACGCGGTGCCGGCTGCGAGCAGCAACAGCGCGTTGCGCACCGGTGCGGCAATCGCGTCGGCGAGTGGGGTCACATCGAACGCAACCGCATCGACCTGCTTGCCGTATTGGGCTTTCAGCCGCGTCGCGAGCGCGTTCGCCGCCAGTCGCGCCTGGCCGAGGTCTGCCGCCGCACGCAGGCGACCGAGCACTTCGAAGTTGTGCGCGCTGCGCGAGGTGCCGAGATAGGCGGGTGGCATCGGTATCCATGCAACGGCATCTTGCGGGAACGCGAACCCGGTCGGCATCACGCCGATGATCGTGTACAGCTCTCCGCCGATGCTGAGTGGCTGCCCGAGCACGTCGGTGCGGCCGTACAGCAAACTTTGCCACAAGCCATGACCGATTACCGCGACCTTCTCGTGTTCGGCAGCGGCGAAGGTGCGGCCGAGTTTCGGTGCGATGCCGAGCAGTCGGAAGAAATCGCCGCCGCTGACGTCGATCGTTATGCGGGCCGCGCTGTCATCGCTTTGGATCGTTTCGGGATACGAATTGTGGAAGGCGCTGGTGCTGAACTGTCCGACCGCAGCGGCGAGAGCGGTGTAGTTCGGGTAGGCGAGCGACATGGTGTGGCCGTCGTCGGCGATTTCGCGCACTTGCACGAGTTGGTCAGGCTGGGGGTACGGCAATGCGCGCAGCAACAACGCATCGATCACGCAGTAGATTGCGAGCGCGGCGGCCATGCCGGTGGCGAGAGTGAGCACGGCGAACGTCGCCATGCCGAGGCGAGCGCGCAGGCTGCGCGCGGCGAAATTCAGATCTTGCAGGATATTCATCGGGATGAGGTCGTCCGTGCAGCGGGCAGGTCATTCATTGCGCAGGGCGTATATCGGATCGACACGTGACGCGCGCCGTGCCGGCAGCCAGCAGGCGAGGAATGCGATTGCGGCCAAAGTCAGCACGACGATGACCAGACTCGGCGGGTCGATACTGCCGACGCCGAACAGCTGGCTCCTGAGCATGGATCCGAGGGCGAACGCGCCAAGCACACCAAGGCCGATGCCCGTGCCGATCAGGCGTGCACCGTCGCCGAGCACCTGGCGCCGGATCTGTCCGGCGTCGGCGCCGATCGCCATGCGCACGCCGAACTCGCCGCGGCGCTGCGCGACTGCGAACGCGAGCACGCCGTAGATGCCGATCGCGGCGAGCAGCAGCGCGAGCGCGGCAAATCCGCCGATCAATTGCATCGGAACGCGGCGTCCCGTCAGCGATTGCTGCACGCGCTGGTCGAGCGTCATCACATCGAACAATGGCTGGTCCGGGTCGATCGCATGCACTGTTTCGCGCAATGGAGCAGACAGTGCAGCCGGTGCACCGTGCGCACGCAGAATCAAGGCGACGGTGTCGGCGGGTGCTTGTCCGTAATCGAGGTAATAGGTTTCCTGGCGGGTATGTTCACCAAGGTCACCATTCTTGACCGTGCCGACCACGCCGACGATCGTGTATTGCTTGCCGGTTACGCCGGGGCGATCGAGGTTGATGATCTGGCCAAGCGCGTCGCCATTGGGAAAGCGCTTGTGCGCAAAAAGCTCGTCGACAATCGCAACCTGATCCTTGCTGGTCCAGTCGGCCGACGTGAATGGACGTCCGCGCAGTAGCGGAATCCCCATTGCCTTGAAGTAGTCGGTATCGACGGTGCGCACGAACGCGTGCGGTGCGGCGCCATTGGCAGGATGGCCGACGATCGTGTAGCTCGATCCGTTCACCGCATCGGACATCGGCCGTACGTCGGTCAGGCCTGCGGCACTGACGCCGGGCAGGTTGCGCGCGGCGTCCAGGATGCGCGCCATCACCTGCGCTTGCGCCGTCGCGTCGGGATATTTTGCGTGGGACAGCGAGATGGCTGCGGTGAGCACGCCGCTACTGTCGAAGCCAGGACTTTGGTCGAGCACCTTGGCGAAACTGCGCACCAGCAGCCCCGCGCTGGCCAGCAGTGCGACCGCGAGCGCGAGTTGGGCCACCACCAGCCCATTGCGCAGTCGCTGCGCGCCACGGCCGCCACCGCCAAGCCGGCTGCTGTCGCGCAGGACCTGCTGCGGTCGCGACGCGGCGGCGGAGAACACGGGAAAGAGTCCGAACACGAGGCCGGCACCGAGTGCCAGCACGAGGGTGAAGCCGAGCACAGGCAGGTCGATGCCGAGCGAAACCCAGTTCGGCAGCAATCCGGACATGCCGACCAGACGCTGGCCCGCGAACGCGAAGACGACGCCGAGC
>JBDTWV010000338.1:0-3905 GCA_040006495.1 Dokdonella sp. | reverse complement strand
CGAGCTCGGTGATGCCCGTCCCCACTCGTTGCACCGCCTGCGCCGCGAGCGTCGCAAGCTGCATGATCTTCGCCGCATCTGCAGCACCCGCATAGCCGCCACGTGGATTGACTGCCACTGATTTGGTCGCCGGTTGCACGACGAATTCGGTCAGCGTATTCCACACACCGCATTCGGCGCACTGGCCCTGCCATTTGTTGTGCTCGGCGCCACAGTCGGCGCAGACGTAGGCGGTTCTGGCTTTGGCCATGGAGCACTCCTGTGGAAGCCCGGCATCATGCATCGAGAGCGTCTCATGCGCCACGACACGGACGATGCGTTCCTGCGGGGTTTGCATGCGGCGCGTCGACCGCGCAAAGTGTGGATCGATACCGACCCGGGGTAGTGAGCGACCCGAAGGAGATTTACATGAGCAAACGACCCATAGCGCGCGGTTTGAGCCGCCGTGAAGTACTCGGTTTGGGTACCGCCGTGATAGCGGCTTCCGTTTTGTCTCCATTCGCCACGGCGCAGGAGCCGCCCGTCGTATCGGCGAATAGTCCAGATGAAGCGCTCAACCTGCTCAAGCAGGGCAACGCGCGTTATGTCGCGAACCAATCGCGGTGCAACGATTACTCAGTGGATCGGGCCTCGCGCGCGGTGGGGCAGGCGCCGCATGCCGCGATCCTGAGTTGCTCCGATTCGCGTGTCGCCCCGGAGTTCGCGTTCGACCAGGGGCCTGGAGAACTGTTTGTGGTGCGCGTGGCCGGCAATTTCGTGACGACGGATGGCTTGGCCAGCCTCGAATACGGTGCCAAGGTGCTCGGCACGAAACTGATCGTGGTGCTCGGTCACAGTGGCTGCGGCGCGGTCAATGCGACCTTGCAGGTGTTACGCGAGCACACCACCCTGCCCGGCCATATCCCGGCCCTCGTGCGTGCGATGAAACCGGGCATCACCCCAGTCCTGAAGGACACAGGCCACGAAATGGCCGCACGCGCGGTGATCGCGAACGTGAACTACAACGTGCAACGCCTTGCGAACGCCGGCCCCGTGCTCGCGCCCATGGTGCGCGACGGCAAGCTCAAGGTAGTCGGCGGCGTCTACGACCTTGCCAGTGGGCGCATAACCTTCGTTTGAGCGCCATCCGGATGTTGCTTAAACGCCGAAGTCATCGTCTTCGGCAAAACGCACACGCCGCGTGATGCCGCAGGTGAGGTCGTAGCCGATCGTGTCGGCATGTTGTGCGATTTCCTCAACTGGAAGGCCGCGTCCCCAGAGCACGACCGGGTCACCGATCTTCGCGTCCGCAACGCCACGCAGGTCGATCGTGATCAGGTCCATCGATACGCGGCCCACCAGCGCCGCACGCGTGTCATTGACCAGCACCGGCGTGCCCGATCCTGCAGCGCGCGGATAGCCGTCGCCGTAACCGATCGCCGCAACGCCGATGTTCATGTCCTCGGGCGCTTCCCAGGTTGCGGCGTAGCCGACACGTTCGCCCCTGCGCACGCGATTGACCGCGATGAGTTTCGTCGTCAGCGTCATCGCCGGTCGCAGGCCGTAATCGGCGCCGGTCTTGCCGGCAATCACCGACATGCCGTACAGCGCGCCGCCGGCGCGCACCCATTGGCCGTGTGCTTCGGGCCAGCCAAGGATCGCCGCGGAATTGGACAGCGAGCGTTCGCCATCGAGCCCCGACGTGCTGCGCTCAAAGCGCTCGATCTGCTGCGGGGTCAGCCCATCGTCGAACACATCGGAATTGGCGAAGTGGGTCATCAAGACGATGCGTTTGTCCACGCTAGGCAAGGTGCGCAGGTGCGCAAACACTTCGCGCGCACGCTCGGGAGCAAACCCCAGGCGGTGCATGCCGGTGTCGAGCTTCAACCATACTTGCAGGGGGCGACCATCGCGATCGGCCGCAAGCGCATCGAGTTGCGCATCGTTGTGCACGACGCTATCGAGACGCAGCCGGCGCATCTCGGCGAGATCGCCGGGCTCGTCGTGACCGGACAACACGACGATGCGCTGTGACACGCTTGCTGCACGCAGGCGTTGGCCGTCGGCGATGCCGGCGACGCCGAGCGCATCGGCGCCGTCGAGCGCGCGCGCGACGCGCTCCAGACCATGGCCATAGCCGTCGGCCTTGACCACGGCCATCACGCGCGTGCCGGGACTGAGTTCGCGAACGCGACGCAGATTTTCGCGCAGGGCTCCGAGGTGGATCGTCGCGCAGGCTGCGCGCATCGGTCAGATTCCTTTCGGCTTTCCGAAATAGTATTTCATCAGGCCGCGGTCGGGGCGCAAGTGGGGATCTTTGACACGTTACTCGAACGACCCGGAGTAACCACCACCCGCGAAATTCTCGAACTTCGTGTACTCGCCGAGGAATGCCAGCGTCACGTCGCCGATCGGTCCGTTACGCTGTTTGCCGATGATGATCTGAGCGGTGCCTTTCTTCGCCGATTCCTTGTCGTAAACCTCTTCGCGGTAGATGAACAGGATCACATCGGCATCCTGCTCGATCGCGCCCGACTCGCGCAGGTCGCTCATCACCGGACGCTTGTCGGTGCGCTGCTCAAGCGAACGATTGAGCTGTGACAGCGCGATGACCGGGATATTGAGTTCCTTCGCGAGCGCCTTCAGACCACGAGAGATTTCCGAGATTTCGGTGGCGCGGTTTTCCTTGTTGCCGGGCACCTGCATCAGTTGCAGATAGTCGATCACGATCAAACCAAGATCGTGTTCGCGCTTGAGGCGTCGGGCACGCGCGCGCACTTCACCGGGCGAGAGCGCAGGCGTATCGTCGATGAAGATCTTCGCCTCGCTGAGCAATGTTATCGCGTTGGTGACGCGAGGCCACTCTTCTTCGGCCAGATCGCCAGTGCGCAGGTGCTGTTGATTGATCCGGCCCAGCGAGGAGATCAGGCGGAACGCAAGCTGCGAGGCGGCCATTTCCATCGAGAAGATCGCGACCGCCTTTTTGGTTTTCAGCGCTGCGTATTCCGCCATGTTCACCGCTAGCGCGGTCTTGCCCATCGACGGGCGCGCCGCAATGATGATCAGGTCCGATGGCTGCAGGCCCGCGGTCATTTCATCGAGATCGGTAAATCCGGTCGGCAGGCCGGTCACGGAGCCGCGGTTCTCGTAGCGCTCGTGGAGTATCTGGAACGCTTCCTTGACCGCGGAACGCATGTTCACGAAACCCTTGCGTCCGCGCGCACCGGCTTCGGCAATGTGGAAAACTTTCTGTTCCGCGGTTTCGAGCAGCTCCTGGCTCGAACGCCCCTCCGGCTGGAACGCATCGCCGGTGATCTCGGTGCCAGCGTCGATCAACTGCCGCAATACGGATTTCTCGCGCACGATGTTCGCGTAGGCAACGATATTCGCCGCGCTCGGTGTCGAATTCGCCAGCTCGATCACATAGCTCGCGCCACCGACCAGCTCCGCGAGATTCTGAGCCTGGAACCAGTCGCCCAGCGTCACCGCGTCGTAGGGCATGCTCTTGTTCGACAAGTCTTCGATCGCGCGAAAGATCAGGCGGTGATCCTTGCGATAGAAATCGCCTTCGTTGAGACGATCGGCGACGTGATCCCAGGAATCGGGGGCCAGCATCAGACCACCCAGCACAGCCTGCTCGGCTTCGATCGAATGCGGCGGCACCCGCAGGGCTTCGATGTTCGAGGCCGATTTGCGTTCGTTGATAGCGGACATGGGCTCGGTGTGGCTCGAAAACGGGACTATGGATACTAGATCGGCGTCTCAGGAAGCGCGACGCACAAGTTGCGGAACAAGCCGTGGATAACCGTACCTCAGTTTGCTGAGAGGCTGTGGATAACGTGTGCGTGAGCGCTGAGTTTCCTGAAGCGACACCAAGGCGAGTCGCGTGGACCACGTCTGCATTGCGCCCCACCTGGATGTGGGAA
>JBDTWV010000337.1:0-3907 GCA_040006495.1 Dokdonella sp. | reverse complement strand
TCCGCCGGGCGCGGCGCCAGCCAGCCGCGACGAGGCAATCCAACGAGATCAAGCGACTCCTGATCGATAACCACGACCCCAGATATCCACAGGCGATCGCGATCGGAAACGGTACGCACACGGGCTCGCCGGGCGGTGACGAATTCGCGATTGCGCGGATGAGTCCGGCGGGCAACTTCCACATCGACACGGCATTCAATGGTGGCAGTGTGGTGCCGGTCGATTTCGTGGATTGTGCGGGCCAGTTTGGCAATCAGATCACCCACAACTACGCGCAATCCGCCGAGTTCGTCGCTGGCAATATCATTGCCGCAGGCTGGACGACTCCCTGCACGTTCGGCCACGACATCGCGGTCACGCGCCTGGCGAAGTTCGACAGTATCTTCAGTTATGGATTCGAGATTCCGTACTATTGAGCGGGCCATCAACGGTTGCGCTGTCCGGATCGACGGTGGCCTTGCGCATGCGAAGGTACCGCGAGCGTTCGGTCGCGCCAGCGCAACCGCGAAGCGCGTACAGCGTGCAGACGTGAACGGCTGCGTTCACTGCATCCGTTCCGCGTTTGTACTCTGAACCAAGGCCAACATGAACCTCTACATGACTCCCTGCCAATGCGTGCAGCGGCAGCGTGGCTGCGGTGGTTTCTACGTGCTAGGTTGAAGGCGAGGTCTGCTGTTGCGGGCCATTCCCGAGGATATTGCCAGATGTTCGAGCGCGGTCTGACCTGGTTGTTTCCGCGATCATTCACAGCCAGGTTGCTGAGCGTGGCCTTCTTAGGTATCCACGTTCCGATGCTTGTACTCGGGGGCTGGCTCATGTTCACCAGCACCATGGACACGGGTCAGATCGTCCGCGTCCTCGTGATTGTCTTGTTCGCGACGTTGTCCGGAACGGCTGTCACGATGCTCGTGCTGTATCGCATGCTGGCGCCGTTGCGCGCAGCCACCCAAGCGCTGGACGACTACTACTCCACCCGCAATCTGCCGCAACTTCCTGACACCGGCATCGACGAAGTGGGTCGGCTGTCGCGCGGTATCAATCGCTGTATCCGCAGTCTGGATGATGGCTTGCGCAACATGCAGGAGCAGGCTGTCGTCGATCTGCTGACCGGCGCGCTGAATCGCCGTGGTTGCGAACAAGCCCTCGAGCAATCGCTCGCCCCGATGGCCGAATTGCCCGAACCTTTTATGCTGTTCGTCGTCGACATGGACAATCTCAAGCAGATCAATGACGGCTTTGGACACGCCGCCGGTGACGCTGCGCTGGTGCTTCTCGTGGAGAGCACGCGCGAATGGCTCGGCCAGCGAGATTGGGTCGGACGCTGGGGCGGCGACGAATTCCTGATCGGCGTACATGGCGAGCAGGCGGATGTCGTGGCACGCGCCACACGCTGGATGTCCACCCTCGGGTGTGCCGCCAACAACGGCGGCGAACGCGCTATCGAAGTCAGCGCTGGTGCGGCGCCGTGGCATGACGGGCAGTCGCCGGACGCGCTGTACCGGAGCGCCGATGCCGCGATGTACGAAGCCAAATTTTCCGGTGGCGGCAAGCTTGTGGTCGCATCCATGCAACGCCTCCAGGTCGGCACGTGAGCCACTGACTGGCACTGGTGTGTTGCAAAAAAGGGCCCGCGCACAAGCAGGACGAGTGCGCCTTGCGTAGTGAAGATCACTGGAACTCCGAGCTCGCCTTAGCGGTTACGCGTGCAACACACGGAGGCAAAGGTTTGTTGCCGATCCACCCCAAGCTATGAGCCGTGTTCAGCCTTCGACCATGCGGGTGAGGCCGGCGCGCTGTAACCTCGGCATCTGGTTTCCGTACCCATGATGTCATGTGCTATTCCGCGCAAATCTGGTCGGACTACAAAAAATACGAGCGCTACGGCGGCGAGCTGGGCCTGGCCGAGTTCGTGCGCACGTTCTGGGAGCGCCAGCAGAGCGCTGACTGGACACGCAAGATGCCCAAGGGCATGCGCGATGCGTTCGCCAAGCCGCGCAACGCCGCGGAGATGGAGTTGGCCAAGCTGGTAGCCGAGGGCAACCGCGAGGCGGTCAAGCAGGCGCACATGGAACTGCAGGCGCAATCGCTGCGACTAGAAGGCGCGCAACGAGTGCTGGCTGGACCCAAACCGACCAAGAAGGCGGCCAACGATCAGCGCATTGCCACCGACAAGATCGAGCGCGCGCGGCGTGCCCTCGACGATCTGCAACGCAAGGAACCGCTGCCTCGCGACGAGCGCATGTTCCCGGGCACCTACGCGCCGGTGATGATCCGACAGGATAGCCGCAAGGTCGTCGTGCCGATGCGCTACCAGTGCCGCCTGCCGCACTGGTCCGAAGCGATCGAACGCAAGTATCCAGGCACCTACAACGCGCGTCGCGACAAACTGGGCGAGGCCTGGCGCGAACTCTTTGGCTACCGCCACGGGCTGATTGTCGTCGAGCGGTTCTACGAACACGTGGACCGCGATGGGCAAGACGTGGTGCTGGAATTCGTGCCCAGCGATCGCCAGCCGATGCTGGTGGCGTGCCTGTGGAATCGCTCGCCCGCGCACGACGCTGCGCCCGAGTTGCTGTCGTTCGCGGCGATCACCGATGAACCACCACCGGAAGTCGCCGCAGCCGGACACGACCGCTGCATCATCCAGATCAAACCGGAAAACGTGGATGCGTGGCTCAACCCGGACCCGGCCAATCTGCCGGCGCTGCAGGCCATACTCGACGATCGCCCACGACCGCGCTACGAGCATCGTCTGGCGGCTTGAGAGCGACTGGCTTTCGCATCTTGCGCAACGCGTCCTTCGTTTCCGTCTTTCGGACCGGCGATGCGTTCCGAAGAACTCCGCCTATCTTGCCGGCACCGCCGCCAGCGGATCGTCGTCGGCCGGCGTGTCTTTGTCGTGGATCAGTTTGCGCAGGAACGGGATCAACGCGACCAGCGCGATGCCGACAATCACGCTGCCCCAGCCGAGGCGTTCGAACAGGATTGCGTAGTCCGGATTGGTAACCAGCGCGCTGTTGCCGGCGGGCTCGGGCACCATGCCGGAGAAGTCGCCGGCGAACAGCGACGCCAGCCCGGTGACCATCATCCAGCTGCCCATCATGATGCCCTGGTATTTGCGCGGTGCGAGTTTGCCAATCATCGCGTAGCCGATCGGCGAGATCAGGAGTTCGCCGATGCTCTGCAGCACATAGCTTCCGAACAACCAGACGAACGCGCTGCGGCCAAGGTCATTGGCCAGCGAGATGCCGACCGGCAGGGCGAGGAAGCCCAGCCCCATCAGCAGCAGCGAGATGGAGAACTGCAGCGGGATGTCGATGTTCCAGCCTTTGCGACGCAGATGGCTGAACAGCGAGGCCAGCAGCGGGCCGCCGATCACGATCACCACGGTGTTGATGTTCTGCACCCATTGCGGCGCGATCTCGATACCCCACAGACGCAGATCGACATTATTGATCGCGAACAGCTGCAGGCCATTCGGTGCCATCTGGTACAGCGACCAGAACACCAGCGATCCGAGTGCGAGGATCAGGAAAGCCCACATGTTGTTGCGTTCTAGTCGGTCGCGATGCTTGAAGGTGAGATACAACAGTGCGGCCGCGACAATTGCGCCAATGGACTTGAGCAGAATTTCCGTCGAGCCAGTGTGTTGCAGCATGATCCACACGATCGGTACCAGCGCGAGCACGATCGCCGCCCCGGCGATCAGCCGCATTCGGAATTGAGCGGGGGTCGCATCCAGCAACGGCGTGTTGCGGTCAGCCAGTTGGCGCCAGTTGAATCCGGCCAGGATGATCGCGAGAAAATTACCGATGCTGGCGAACCAGAACAGCCGGCTGTAGTTCTCGGTCAACTGATAGTGGCCGGCCACGGCAAAGCCGATGAAGAATCCAATGTTCATGCCCGC
>JBDTWV010000336.1:0-3913 GCA_040006495.1 Dokdonella sp. | reverse complement strand
CGGTGAACATCGTGTTGAGGGCGCCGGCGGCGACGCCCAGGCCGATCGCGATATGACCCGTCGCGATACCGATGCCGAGTGGCAACACGATCGCGGCGGCGTTGCGCAACGCGACGCGCAGTGGCACGTCGCGCGGCTTGATCTGGATTAGGGTATGCAGCATGGCCGCATTATGTGGGAATCGTGTTACGCAACCAGAGCCCGTGGTGACACCAGCCGCATCGAAAAAGTGGGCCGCAGTTCAGCGCGATCGCCGCTATGATCACCCCGAGCGGCAGCAACGCTGTATGAAGCGGGTGTCGGTCCTGCAGTGGAGTTGATCTCATTATGCAAGCCACATCACCTTTGGTCGCCATCGTTGGCGTTGGTCCCGGTCTTGGCGCTGCGCTTGCGGCGCGTTTCGCCGCAGGCGGCTGTTCGCTCGCTTTACTCTCCCGCGGCGCCGATTCCCGCGCAGCGGTGCTGGGCCAATTGAGGAAGGACGGCCATGCCGCGCATGGTTACGACTGCGATGCTGGCGCTCCTGCAAGCGTTGCCGCCGCTTTCAAAGCGATTCGTGATGAACAAGGCGATCCTTGCGTACTCATCTACAACGCCGGGATCTTCGTGCAGGGCGGAATTTTGCAATTGGAACCGGCGCGTTTTGAGTCGGCGTGGCGCGTCAATTGCTACGGCGCGTTCCTGACCGTTCGCGAGGTGCTGCCTGCAATGAGCGCCGCTGGAGGCGGAACGATATTGTTCACGGGCGCAACCGCGGCATTGCGGGGTGGAGCGGGGTTTGCGGGGATTGCGGTCGGCAAGTTCGGATTGCGCGCGCTTGCACAAAGTGTCGCGCGCGAGTTCGGGCCCAGCGGCATCCATGTCGCGCACGTCATCATCGACGGAAAAATCGGCACGCCGGCTGCGCACGAGCGCGAACCGGAACGGGCCGAAGACACCTTCGTCGCCCCGGCTGCGATCGCGGACATTTACTGGAATCTTTATCAGCAACAACGTTCCGCATGGACGCTGGAACTCGACCTGCGTCCGCACCTGGAAAAATTCTGACGAATTGGCCGCAGGGCGACATGGCGGAAACGCGCGACGCGCAAAGTACGTGAAAGCCGGTTCTGCTTAGTGGAAAACCTGGCCCGCGGCTACGGTTGGACGTCCAGATGCCCGTACGGCGCGACGCTGATCAGGCGCTTCACGAGTGCCTGACCTGCGATCAATGTGTATTCAGTGACTGCTCGGGCTCAATGGAACGGTGCCAGCTTGACGTCCTTGTGCCCTGTCGCCTGCGCGACGTCGTACATCGCCTGGTTGAGGACCTTGTGGGTGTTGTCATCCGCTGCATGGCTGAACTGGGCATCGATGTCGGCCATCACAGTCATGTGCAGCGGGTGCGACAGCACCTTGTCGAACAGATAGCCGGACCAGAACGCACCATCCGGTGCCGTACCCGCCTTGACCAGGTGCGTGGCGAGTTTCGCACTGTGTAAATCAGCCGGCGCCTCCGGCAGCTTGATGCCCTGTTCGGTTGCTCTCTTCAGCCCGTCCTTGACCGCAAATGTCATGCCACTGATGAAGTCGTCGACATTCTTCTTGCCGTACTGCTTGGTCAACTTGGCGACTTCGCCATCGACAGTCTTTTGACCCAGCATCGACACCAACGCCGTGGCAAAGCTGAAGTTCTCTGCGCCGCCACCGGCCTTGACCAACGCAGCGGTGGCCGCGAGATCCGGTTCACCGCTGTAAATGGGGCCACCAAACCAGTTGGTTGTGGCGGTGCCATAAGTAGTCGGGGCCGGGGTGGCCGGTGTTTCGGCCGCGATCGCGGTTGTGCCGAAAGCGAATCCAGCGACAGCGACTGCGGTGACAAGCGATTTAACGTGGAGCTTCATGGTCGATCTCCTGATTGACAAAAGGAGTGCGAAGCGCCGTAGTGGCGTGACATCGCTCGATTTGTCCATGCGCGCCGGAAAAGCCTGAACGGGTAAGTGCCGTCCAACCAGCGCTGAAGCCGCGGGCGACGTTGCTGCCTGGGTCAGGAGGACGAATTGCTGAAACTCCCCTGACAACACAGCGCGCGTCGCGCTGCGAACAGGTTTTATTGTGTACTCTTCCGCATTAGCATTGGCTGAACCTATCGCGACGCGCCGGAGGATGACCGCGGTCCCGTCCGAAAGTAACAAGACCCGCTGCGCGCGTGGCATGATGTCAACAAGAGCGTCGTGCCATCCCGCCGCGCCCTGCTAGTGACGCTGCCACTGGGAACCGTGACTCCTCCCTGCATTGCCTCTGTCGGGAATGGTTCCGCAATGCCCTTGCATTCAACCAGTTCAGCGATTTCGAGCGCAACCGCAGTTGTGCCCGATGATGATGAAGCGCTGCTCGGAACCATTGAGCGTGCGGCTATCGGTTATTTCCTGCAGACGGTGAATCCGCAGAATGGGCTGATTCCCGACAATTCCCGCGAGGGATCACCCTGCAGCATTGCCGTGGTCGGGTTTGCGCTGTCGGCGTACACCATCGCGGTGGAACGCGGCTGGATGTCGCGCGATGACGCCGTCGAACGCACGGTTGCCGCGTTGCGGTTCTTCCGCGACAGCGACCAGAGCGGAAATGCAGACGCGACCGGCTACAAGGGGTTCTACTACCACTTTCTCGACATGCAATCGGGAACGCGCGTGTGGCGTTCGGAACTTTCGATGATCGACACGGCGTTGCTTCTCGCCGGGGTGCTGACGGCGCGCATGTATTTCGATGCGAACACCGCGCCGGAAAGCGAACTGCGCGAGATCGCCGAGCAACTCTACCGGCGTGTGGATTGGCGTTGGTCGCAGCACGAGCAGGGCACCATCGTGCAGGGCTGGAAGCCGGAGAGCGGCTTTCTGCGTTACGGGTGGGAGGGCTACAGCGAGAGCATCTTGTTGTATGTGCTGGCCATGGGCTCGCCGACGTACCCGCCGACCGACGGTGCGTACAAGGCATGGATGGCGACATACCAGTGGGAGAATCTGTACAACATCGACTTTCTCTACGCAGGGCCACTGTTCATCCACCAGTTCTCGCACGCCTGGATCGACTTGCGCGGCATCCGCGATTCGTTCATGCGTGAGAAACGAAGCGATTATTTCGAGAACAGTGCGCGGGCGGTATCGATCCAGCGCGAGTACGCGCGGCGCAATCCGCTTGAGTTCGCGGGCTATGACGAGAATTGTTGGGGCCTTACCGCGTGCGATGGGCCCACGATCGAAACGGCGGGTATCGCTGCCGACCATCTACGGCTCTTTGGCTATTCTGCGCGCGGCGTGCCGTATGGTCCTGACGACGGAACGCTCGCCGGATGGGCGCCATTGGCATCGTTGCCGTTCGCGCCGCAAGCGGTCATGGACGCGGTACGCTCGATGCACGAACGGTATCCCGAGATGCGGCCGGGTGGACTCTATGCCAGCAGTTTCAATCCAGGGCTGATCGGCCCGGACGGGAAATGCTGGGTGTCGCCGGGTCTTTATGGACTCGATCAGGGCATCGTCGCGATGATGATCGAGAACCATCGCTCACAGCTGATCTGGAAGTTGATGCGGCAATGTCCTTTCATCGTGACGGGCCTGCGGCGTGCCGGGTTTCGTGGCGGATGGTTGTAGCCGTGCGTCATTGAACAGGTCATCGACGATGCAACAGCGCAGCGACACGACGAACATCCTTGCGGACGATCCGCAGGAGCGCGAGCGCAGGCGCAACGTGCGCCCCGCCGGTTGGCGCAATCCGCAGCCCGCAGGCCGCTACAACCTGGTGATCATTGGTGCGGGCACGGCGGGATTATCGGCCGCGCGCATGGCTGTCGCGCGTGGCGCAAAGGTCGCGCTGATCGAGCGCGATCTGCTCGGCGGAACGTGCTTGAATATCGGCTGCGTGCCGTCAAAGGCGA
>JBDTWV010000335.1:0-3925 GCA_040006495.1 Dokdonella sp. | reverse complement strand
CTTCCGCCCATGGAGTGATTCTATTCCCGAGTTCGGCCACTGCGGACGGTGAGGATCAAAATTTTCATCCCTGCGCGAACTTGCGACAGTGATGAAAGGGTTGCCGGCGGCTTACGCCGAAAAATTGCCTGTGCCTATGCCGGAAGGAGTGAGCAGTGCCTCGATGAGAGGCGGCACGCCCGCGGTAACTGCTTCCAGATTGGCGAGAATCTCTGGCAGGCTGATTTCGGACTCGTCGCCACAGCCGGCCGCCCAATTTGCGACCAGGGCGAGACAGGCGTATTCGAGATCGAGTTCGCGTGCGAGGGCGGCTTCGGGCATGCCGGTCATGCCGACCAGATCACAGCCATCGCGACGCATTCGCGCAATTTCCGCGCGGGTTTCGAGGCGCGGACCTTGGGTGGCTCCGTAGCAGCCGCCATCGACGACCGCGACACCCGCGCGTGACGCCGCGGACAGCAGCGCTTCGCGCAGGCCTGTCGAATAGGGCTCGCTGAAATCGATATGCCGCACTTGCGCGCCAGCGACATCGCAATAGCTGGTCAAACGTCCGTGGGTGTAATCGATGATCTGATCGGGAATCGCGACCACGCGCGGACCCATGTCGGCGCGGATGCCGCCCACCGCGTTCACGCCGACGACGCGACGCGCGCCGAGGTGATGCAGCGCCCAGAGATTGGCGCGGTAGTCCACGCGATGTGGTGGAATCGTGTGCGATTCGCCGTGGCGCGCGAGAAACGCGATGCGGTGCGAACCCACATTGCCGGTCAGGACACTGTCCGACGGTGGACCGTACGGCGTATCGATCGCATGGCGCTCGACGTGGCTCAGGCCCGGAAACGTGTAGAGACCGGTGCCGCCGATCAGCGCCAGATCAAGATGTCGACTCATGCGTCCACCGCGTAGATGGCGGGCAGGTTTCGCCCTTGCTCGTAGTAGTCCATGCCGTAGCCGAACACGTAGCGGTCCGGCACTTCAACACCGACGAAATCGGCCCGCAGGCCAGGCACGGTGCGACCGTGACGCTTTTCGCACAATACCGCGAGCAGCACGCGCGCGGCGCCCTCTTTTGTGCAGAAATCCCGGATGGCGTTCAGGGTATGTCCCTCATCGAGGATGTCGTCGACGAGCAATACCGTTGCGCCGGCCAGCGATGTCGACGGTCGCTTGAGCCAGTGCAGTTCGCCGCCGCGGGTCGCGCCGCGATAGCGCGTAGCGTGCACGTAGTCGAATGTCAGCGGCGTCGCAATCGAAGTCGCGAGCTGGCCGGCGAACATCAGTGCGCCCTGCATGACAGTAATGAAAACGGCGGGTTCTCCTGTCAGTTCCTGGTCGATCGCGGCACCTATTTGCACGATCGCCGAGGCGAGCCGGGTCTGGTCATGTACCAATTCGGCACGCGCAAGCGCGTCGGAAAGTTTGAGTGTGGTCATTTTCAGTCTCGCTGATTCGGCGTTTCGTCGAGTGCGGCGAGGCGCGCCGCGAATTCGTCGCGCTGCGGATTGCGGGTCAGTGCGTCCCACGTTTGGGCCACCTCGCCGTGCAGCATGGATAGAAGTTCCGGTGTGCACGGCGTTGCTTGGCTGCTTGCAGCAATGGATTCATCGACAATCGCGGGACTGCAGGCAAGCAACAGATCGCAACCGGCGCTCAGGTGCGCCTCAATGCGCTCCGCGATGCTACCGAGTGATTCTGCTGCGGCCATGCCGATATCGTCACCGATGACGGCACCGCGAAAGCCGAGCTCCCCACGCAGGACATCGTCGATCCAGACCCGCGAATAGCCAGCTGGTCGAGCGTCGATCATCGGATACGTCACGTGCGCCATCATCACCGCTTCGGCACCCGCGGCGACGCCATCAATGAACGGAAGCAGATCGGTGACTCGCAATTCGTCCAGCGGACGACTATCGATCGCGACATCGAAATGGGTGTCTTCGGCAATCGATCCGTGCCCCGGAAAATGCTTGAGTGTCGCAGCCATGCCGGCCAGGCGCATGCCGCGCAGATAGGCTTGGCCAAGTTCCGACGCAATCTGCGGGTCGGCATGGAATGCGCGTTCGCCGATCGCACGGTTGCCGCGGGCAAGATCAACCACCGGCGCGAAGCTCATGTCGACACCGACCGCGCGCATCTCGCTGGCCATCAGCCACGCGTGCTCCTCGGCACGCGCAACGGCCGCATGTGGATCGCGTTCGTACAACTCGCCGATGCGGGCAAGCGCCGGCAGGCGCGCGAATCCCTCGCGAAAACGCTGCACCGGACCGCCTTCCTGATCGACGCAGACGAGGAACGGATCCGCACGCGCGGCACGTATGTCGTCGATCAACGCGGTGACTTGATCGCGATCATCAAAATTGCGCGAAAACAAGATGACCCCGCTGACCTGCTGCGCCGACAGGCGCACGCGATCTTCGTCATTCAAGGTTTTACCGGCGAGTCCAATAATCAGCATCGGTGCGAATTCTTCTCAGGGAGCGTCAGTGGGGTGTCGTTCCGCGGCACTCCAGCGCGAATACGGGTGCACGACGAGGCTCAGATTGTAATAGCGCGTGACGTCACTGACCTCGCGGCCGAGCCACGCCGGACGCGGGAATGGTGCATCGATCGCGCCCAGTTCCAGTTCGGCGATGATCAGGCCGAGATTGTCACCAGTGAACTCATCGATCTCGAAGGTATGACCCTCGACCTCGACATAGTGGCGCCGCTTCTCGACCACAGTACCCGCCAGCGTTGCCAGCATGCGCGTGGCATCCGTTAGCGCGATTGGATATTCGAACTCGTCGCGCGCGATGCCAGTCGTCACCGATTTGATGGTGAGGAATGCGCCTTCACCCACGGTGCGCACACGCACCGAGCAGCGAGCCGCCGGAGGCCCTGCGAGATAACCTTGCGCTATCGCTTCGATGCGATGGGCCTGGCCACGCCAGGCCTCGCCCAGCACCAGGAACTTGCGCTCTATCTCGACTGCCATGGGCTCCCTTTCCAAATCGTGTGGCTAGTTCCGTTCGAACAACGCAATCGACTCGACATGTCCGGTATGCGGGAACATGTCCATGACCCCCGCCGCGACCAGACGGAACCCATGCTGGGTCACCAGCGTACCCGCATCACGTGCCAGCGACGCTGGATGGCACGAAACATAGACGATGCGATCGGTGCCCTTGCGCGGCAGGTATTCGAGCACGGCGGCCGCGCCGGAACGTGGCGGATCGAGCAGCACCTTGTCGTATCGGCGCTGCGCCCACGGCGCATCGCGTTGGTCGATGGCGAGATCGGCGGCGAAGAACTCCGCGTTGGCGATTCCGTTGCGCGTCGCGTTTTCGCGCGAGCGCGCTACGAGCGCGGCTTCGCCTTCGACACCGACCACCTGGCCAACCTTGCGCGCGATTGGCAAGGTGAAATTGCCGAGTCCACAGAACAGATCGAGCACACTGTCGGTCGGCTGCGGGTCGAGCAGCTCAATCGCACGAGCAATCATGCGCTGGTTCATGCCTGAGTTGACCTGGATGAAATCGAGCGGGCGAAAAGCGATGTCGATGTCGTATTCGGGAATACGAAACGACAGTCCGATGTCGTCCGGCCACAGCGCATGCACGCTGTCCGGACCGCCCGGTTGCAACAGGATCGCAAGGTTGTGAGTCTGTCCAAAAGCGATCAACGCCGCACGGTCGCCGTCAGACAGCGGCTGCAGGTTGCGGAACGTCAGCGCGACGGTTTCGTCACCGGCAGCGATCTCGATTTGTGCGATCTGGCTTTTTGCATCGAGCGAGCCGACCAGCGTGCCGAGCGCCTGCAGTCGCTCGCCGACTTGCGGCAGCAGCGTGTGGCAGATTGAGAGATCGGCGACGAAGCGCGGATTGGTCTCACGAAATCCGACCAGCACTTTCTCCTTCTTGGCAACCCATTTCACGGACAGCCGCCC
>JBDTWV010000334.1:0-3939 GCA_040006495.1 Dokdonella sp. | reverse complement strand
ATTACGCTGAATCGATCCGCGATCCGGAAGGATTCTGGCGCCGCATCGGCCAGCGCCTCGACTGGTCGAAGCCCTACACGCAAGTAAAGGACACCTCGTTCGATGCGGCGGATCTGCATATCCGCTGGTATGCCGATGGAGAATTGAACCTCGCTACGAACTGCCTCGACCGTCACCTGGCCACACGCGGCGACAAGACCGCAATCATCTGGGAGGGCGACAATCCTGCCGATTCGAAGCGGATCAGTTACCGCGAACTGCATGCCGAGGTGTGCAAGTGCGCGAACCTGTTGGGCAACCTTGGCGTGGTCAAAGGCGACCGCGTCGCGATCTACCTGCCAATGATTCCCGAGGCCGCGATCGCGATGCTGGCGTGCGCGCGGATCGGTGCGATCCACACGGTCGTGTTCGGCGGTTTCTCGCCGGATTCGCTGGCCGGCCGCATCGCCGACTGCACCTGCAAGCTGGTCATTACCGCGGACGAAGGCTTGCGTGCAGGCAAGAAGATCGCGCTCAAGGTCAACGTCGACGAGGCGCTGCAGCGGCCCGGCACGAACAGCGTCGAGACGGTGCTGGTTGTGCGGCGCACTGGCGGTGCGGTCGCGATGCAGGCGCCGCGCGACCGCTGGTGGCACGCGTTGATGGAGGGCCAGTCGCACGAGCACGCGGCAGCCGCGATGAATGCGGAGGACCCGTTGTTCGTGCTCTACACCTCCGGTTCGACCGGAAAGCCGAAGGGCGTGGTGCACACGACCGGTGGCTATCTTGTCTTCATCAGTTACACGCACGAGTGCGTGTTCGACCTGCGCGAGGATGACGTCTACTGGTGCACCGCCGACATCGGCTGGGTCACCGGGCACAGCTATGCGTTGTACGGCCCACTGGCGAACGGCGCGACCACGGTGCTGTTCGAGGGCGTGCCCAATTACCCGGATTCTTCGCGCTTCTGGCAGGTCATCGACAAGCACCAAGTCAGCCTGTTCTATACCGCACCGACCGCGATCCGCGCCTTGATGCGTGAAGGCGAAGCACCGGTGAAGCGCAGCTCACGTGCGTCATTGCGCGTGCTTGGCTCGGTCGGCGAACCGATCAATCCGGAAGCCTGGGAATGGTACTGGCGCGTCATCGGCGACCAGCGCTGCCCGATCGTCGATACCTGGTGGCAGACTGAAACCGGCGGCATCCTGATTTCCGCATTGCCCGGCGCGATCGACCAGAAGCCCGGTTCCGCGACGTTGCCGTTCTTCGGCATCAAACCCGCGATCGTCGATGCGAACGGCGCCGTGCAGGAAGGCGCCTGCGAGGGCAACCTGGTCATTACTGATTCGTGGCCGGGCCAGAGCCGCACGATCTATGGCGATCACCAGCGTTTCGTGGATACCTATTTCAAGGCCTATCCGGGCACGTATTTCACCGGCGACGGCGCACGCCGCGACGACGATGGGTATTACTGGATAACGGGACGAGTGGACGATGTCATCAACGTGTCCGGACATCGCCTAGGCACTGCCGAGATCGAGAGCGCGTTAGTCGCTGACCAGAAAGTCGCCGAAGCTGCGGTCGTTGGTTGCCCGCACGACATCAAGGGCCAAGGTATCTACGCCTATGTCACGCTGAAAGCAGGCGAAGTGCCAAGCGATGAAATGCGCAAGGAGCTGATTGCACAGGTGCGCAAGGAAATCGGCCCCATCGCGACGCCCGATTACCTGCAATTCGCACCCGCGTTGCCAAAGACGCGCTCGGGCAAAATCATGCGCCGCATCCTGCGCAAGATCGCCGAGAACCAGACCGACGCGCTCGGTGATACTTCGACGCTGGCTGATCCTGCGGTGGTGCAGAACCTGGTCGACGAACGCCTGATCAAGTGACGGGATGCGAGTGAACTCCGATCGCGGCGCGCGATCGTAAACGTATGCCAATGAATCGTTGTGGCGCGCCCACCATCGTCGACGCGACGGCCAATCCGATCCTGCTTGCGTTGACGTTTGCGCGGCGGCGACGTGTGCAGCGCGCGCTGGCGCAGCGTGGCGTAGCGGCATGCTGCATCGTTGCGTTTGTGGTGCTCAGTGCGTTGATCGCACTCGGGGCTTTGCCGCTGTTGCATCTGCATGGCGCAATGCTGCTGGCGCCCTTGATCGCGCATACGTTCGCCGCGACGCTTGCCACCGTGGCGATCAGCTGGGCCGCGACCGCGCGCAGCCGACGACGCATCGAGTGGCAGCTTGCGCAGTCATGGCTCGCGTGCGCTCCGATTTCCGTACGCGATCGGCTCGCGGCGTTGCGCTGGCGCGTCGGTGGCGAAGTCCTCGTGCCGTTTGCGGCAGTACTGGCGTCGATTTTTGCGGCCGGCCTGGCCAGCGGAACCGTCATCACACCATTGATCGCGGCTGCCGCGTTGGGCTTCGCGACGGGCGCGGCGCTAGGCTGGCGCACCGGCGCCAAACCCGCGCGCAGTCGCGCCGCCGCACCGCCGCGACTGCGCCCATCGAGAGCGGCGACATCGCTTGTCGCCAGTCTAGCGCCGCTTGAACATTGGCCGTTTGCGCAGCTGCGTGCGGCGGCAAATCCACGCCTCGAGGTACGTCTGTTGGGCGCTTTGCTGCTCAGCTTGCCGATGGGAATCCCGCCTGCGATCGTGCTGCTGCTCCTTGCCTTCGCGGTCACGGTGCTGGCCGCACTCTCGCTGCTACGCGCGTCACTCGTGATGATTCCCCAAGGGGCCGATTGGTTGCGCGCGACACCGCTCGACCTCGGTGCGTTCGTGCGCGCATGCTGTCTGCGTGCAGGCGCGTGGCAAGTCGTGTTGGCCGCAATCTGCGATGGCATCGCGCACGTCCTCGGTGCACCGACGGGCGCGGTTTTCGCATTCACCTCGGCGTGGCTCGTCATCTGCATCACGGCGTCGGTCAGCGCGCTCGCCTGCCGACATCGTCCAGCGCGGCTGATGATCGAACGGGTCGGGATCGGCGCGCTGCTGCTGGCGATCGCCAGCGTCGCCCCACTCGCACTCATGCCGGTGGTACCGGCGCTGTGGCTATGCCAAACCTTCAGGATGCGCAACGCATGAGCGAACCGGTGCTGGAGCTGCGCAGCGTGCACGCCGGTTATGCCAGCCGCGAGGTACTTCTCGGTGTCGACCTTCGCGTGGAACTCGGTGAATGGCTCGTGTTGCTCGGCGCCAATGGAAGCGGCAAGAGCAGCCTGCTCGATGTCTGCGTCGGGCGTCTCGCACCGTCGGCCGGCAGCGTAAGGATCGGAGCGCATTCGATCATCGACGCGCCGGTCGAAGCCAAGCGCGCGTTGGGTTACGCGATCGCGCCGGAGCGGTTGCCACCACTGTTGACCGCACGCGAATGCCTCGCCGTGCAGGCGTGCGCGAAGCAAATGGCGGTGATCGATGACGAAGTGCTCGCACTCGCCGATGCGCTGCGGCTGATGCCGTGGATGGACGATGCGGTCGCGTTGATGTCCTATGGCACGCGGCAGAAACTTGGCGTGTTGCTGGCCTTGCTCGGCGCGCCGGCACTGGTCGTACTGGATGAAACGTTCAATGGGCTCGATCCAGCCAGCGGTCTTTTGTTGAAGCGCCATCTGCGCGATCGCGTCGACGCCGGCCGCTGCGGCGTGGTGCTGGCGACGCACGCGCTCGATATCGCCGAACATTGGGCCGATCGGGTGGCCCTGCTGCACGAGGGAAGCGTGACGCATACATGGAATCGCGAAGAACTGGCCGTCTTGCGCGCCGCCGGCGGCGGCCTCGAAGCGTCCCTGGCGCAGCAGCTCACCGAGTCGACGTTCGACCCCGCGGCCCCATCGATGCAACGCCGTACTTGACGCGTGCGGTCGCGGCGCCAAGCATGACCGTCATGGATGTCCTCGATCCCACTGACTTCGAACCTCGCGCGAGCGCGCCGCCACTAGGACCGGATGAGATCCATG
>JBDTWV010000333.1:0-3960 GCA_040006495.1 Dokdonella sp. | reverse complement strand
CGACAGGGTCGCACTCGCGCCGCGCGTCAGCTGACGGGCACGGCGATGCAGGTCCGCATAGACCGCTGCAAACAGGCTGTCGTACGCGCGCCCGTCCCCACTCGAACAGCGCCGCAGCAGATCCGCCGTGGCGAGCGGTCCGCCATCCCCATCAGATTCCATTGCTTCTCCCCAGTGCGGAGGGATGATGCGCTACTGCGGCGATCCGTCACAAGGACCATGTGTCGCAGGTGCTGCGCGGTCGGGGCGCGTAGAATCGCGTCCTGAAGCGCCATGGATAGTCCAAATCCCGCCACCCACAGCTCATGGTTCCGCAGTCGCGGCGGGCGGCGTTTCGGCATCGAGTTCGCGGCCATCGTAGGTATCAAACTCGCGCTGCTGATCCTGATCTGGTTGATCTGCTTCCGTCCGCATCCGCGCCCTGACACGCGCCCAGCCGCGATCGAAAATCACCTGCTCGCGCCCGCGATGGAGAGCTCGCGTGATCGATGAAACCGTCGTCATCCTGTCGCGCATGCAGTTCGCGCTGACCGCGCTGTACCACTTCCTGTTCGTGCCCCTCACACTCGGCCTTGCGTGGATGCTGGTCATCATGGAAGCGGTCTACGTGATGACTGGACGCGAGATCTGGAAGCGCATGGTGCAGTATTGGGGAGTGCTGTTCGGCATCAACTTCGCGATGGGTGTCGCGACCGGGATCACGATGGAGTTCCAGTTCGGCACGAACTGGGCCTACTACTCGCATTACGTAGGCGATGTGTTCGGCGCGCCGCTCGCAATCGAAGGCATGATGGCGTTTTTCCTCGAAGCGACCTTCGTCGGCCTTTTTTTCCTCGGCTGGGACAAGCTGTCGCGGGTCAAGCACCTGATCGTTACGTTCCTGCTTGCCCTCGGCACGAGCCTGTCGGCGTTGTGGATTCTGATCGCGAATGCGTGGATGCAAAATCCCGTCGGCGCCGAGTTCAACCTCGACACGATGCGCATGGAGGTGACCGATTTCAGCGCGGTGATCTTCAATCCGGTCGCGCAGTCGAAATTCGTGCACACGGTCAGCGCGGGCTACGTGCTCGGCGCGATGTTTGTGCTCTCGATCAGTGCGTGGTTCCTGCTGCAAGGTCGCAACGTCGAATTTGCGAAGCGCTCGATGACGGTCGCGGCGAGTTTCGGCCTCGCCGCCGCGCTCAGCGTGGTCGTGCTCGGCGACCAGTCCGGCTATACGCTGACCGAACACCAGAAAATGAAGCTCGCTTCGATCGAGTCGATGTGGGAAACCGAACCTGCACCAGCTTCATTCACGCTGTTCGGTATCCCGGATATGGCCGAACGGACGACCCATTTGGCGGTACGCATACCCTGGGTGATGGGCCTGATCGGCACGCGCTCGCTGGATACCGCGATGCCGGGCATCGACGATCTGGTCAAGCACGCAGCGACGCGAATCGACAGCGGGCTGAAGGCGTACGCGGCGATGCAACGCCTGCGTACGCATCGCGACGACGATGCGGCCCGCGCCGAGTTCGAGGCGCACAAGGCCGATCTCGGCTATGCGTTGCTGCTCAGGCGAACCATGGAAGATCCAACCAAGGCAACTGCAGCAGACATCGCCAAGGCGGCCGACAGCACGATCCCGGATGTGCCGGTGCTGTTCTGGTCATTCCGGATCATGGTCGGGTGTGGACTGTGGTTCATCGCATTGTTCGGCTATTCGTTCTGGCTGTCAGCGAAACGCCAACTCGATCGGCACCGCTGGTACCTGCGTGCGGCATTGTGGAGTTTGCCGCTACCGTGGCTGGCGATTGAACTTGGCTGGATCGTGGCCGAATACGGGCGCCAGCCGTGGGCGATCGAGGGCGTGCTGCCGACTGCGCTCGGGGTGTCATCGGTTTCCGCGGCGCAAGTGGCAACCAGCCTCGGTGGGTTTGCGCTTTTCTATACCGCGCTGGCGATTATCGATGTAGTTCTGATGCTCAAATACGTGCGCAGCGGGCCGGATGGACTGGGCATGTGGCCGCTCGCAGCCGATCGCTCCCCGACAGTCCATGCCGAGCGAATCCTCCCGTTGAATGGAAGGACTTAAGCATGCTCGACTACGAAACCCTGCGCATCATCTGGTGGCTGCTGCTCGGCGTGTTGCTGATCGGCTTTGCGGTAACCGACGGCTACGATCTCGGCATCGCTGCGCTGCTGCGCGTACTCGCGCGAACCGATGACGAGCGCCGCGCCCTGCTGGAAACGATCGAACCGGTCTGGGAAGGCAACCAGGTCTGGCTGATCACCGGCGCCGGCGCGATCTTCGCGGCGTGGCCGTTGCTGTATGCGTCCGCGTTCTCGGGATTCTATTTCGCGATGCTGCTGACCCTGCTCGCGTTGATCGTGCGCCCGGTCGGCTTCAATTTCCGCAACAAATTCGCGCACTGGCACTGGCGCAATACCTGGGATTGGATCCTGACCTTCAACGGATTCGTGCCCGCATTCGTGTTCGGCGTCGCATTCGGCAATTTGTTTCTCGGCGTGCCGCTGCGCTATGACGATACGTTGCGGATCACCTACAGCGGCGGATTCTTCGATCTGCTGACGCCGTTCCCGCTGCTGGTCGGCCTGGTTTCGGTCGCGATGTTGTTGATGCACGGCGCGGCATGGGCAACGGTCAAGTCCGACAGCGTGATTCTTGAGCGCGCCGAACGCCTGTTGCGTATCCTCGCGCCGATATTCGTCGTGCTCTATATCGCGGCCGGCGCATGGCTCGCGTTTGGCATCACCGGCTACGCGGTCGGCAGCATCGGGCTTGATACCGGCGCGGCGTCCAATCCGCTGCTGAAAGAAGTCGTGCGCACGGGCACCTGGCTCGGCGATGGGCCGCTCGGACGCTGGGCCTGTGTCAGTGCCGGCATCGCGATTCTCGCCGCGCTTGCCGCGCCGCTGCTCGCGACGCGACGCCATCATGGCAGCGCCTTCGTGGCCAGCGCGATGGCGGTTGCCGGCACGATCGGTTCAGCCGGCTTGGCGCTGTTTCCATTCCTGCTGCCATCGAGCCTCGATCCGCGCAGCAGCCTGACCGTGTGGGACGCATCGAGCAGCAAAGGCACGCTCGGCCTGATGCTGCTGGTCACTGCGGTATTGCTGCCGATCGTGATCGCGTACACGACGTGGGTGTATAGCGTGCTGCGCGGACGGGTCAGTCTGGAACACGTCAAGAAGTCGCACGGAATGTATTGATGAGGCAGGGAACAGGGAATGCGAAGAGCAAGGATTCCCTACCATTCCCGATTCCCCCAAACAGGAGGTTTCCCCGATGTGGTATTTCAGCTGGATCCTCGGCCTCGGCCTCGCATTGGCGTTCGCGATCCTCAACGCGATGTGGTTTGAATTGCATGCCGATGAGGCCGCCAAGCGGCTCGCCGATGCCGAACCACCGCCGCACTGACTGCGCGCCATTGCATCGATTGTGCTCGCGCGGTAGCCGATTGCGTGACAGCGGCATCGCCATCGGCTAGCGTGCGCTCCCCCCTCCGTCCAGGACTGCCCGCTTGATCCGCCGTCATTGCGTCACCGCCCTCGCGCTGTCACTCGCGCTCGGCATCATTCCGCAGGTCCAGGCTGCCGCAGCTCACGCCGCCGCGACGAAACCGGCCACGGCCAAACCCGCAAAGCCGCACAAGGCGCCGCCACGCGATCCGCAAGTGGATCGATGGATGAATGTCGCCGGATTTGGCGAAGTGGCCGTGTATAAACCGAAGGGAGCCAGTCGTGGCCTCGTGATGTTCGCTTCCGGCGACGGCGGCTGGAACCTCGGCGTGACTGACATGGCGCACCAAGCGGCCGCGCAAGGCTATTGGGTTGCCGGGTTCAACACGCCGCAATTCCTCAAGGGCCTCGACGCGGCCAGCGCAGCGTGCAGCGATGTTGACGGCTTGCTGGCCAAGTTGGGCGAAGATCTGGTGCGCGAGCTGAAGCTGCCGC
>JBDTWV010000332.1:0-3973 GCA_040006495.1 Dokdonella sp. | reverse complement strand
CGAACATCTCCGGCGCGATGATGATCCAGGCCACCATCCCCAGTTCGTTGGCGATTTTTGCCACGCCATGGCTGTTCGACACGCCACTGATCGTGGCTGGCGTGATCACTACGATCGCGATCGTGTATCTGTGGTGGCTGTTTCGCCGCGGCCGGGTCGACGCGCGTTGGCTGGTGCCGGTCGGGCTGCTGTATGGCGTGTTCGCCGCGTTCGTGTCGTGGCATTTCGCCGGCAGATGAGCCGGGGAAGCAAGTTCAGTCGGGATGTGAGGCGTTGCGGTCGCGACCGGCGCCGAGCTTGGTGTCGAGGCTGCCGAACAACTTCTTGAACATGCGCGAAAATTTGCCACGTTTGGTCTTGCGCAGTTTCTCTTTCTCGCTGGTGAGCCAGGCCACCTGGATCACCCGACGCTCTCCCTCATACGGCAGGTGGCCGTGGAAGGAGTTTTCGCACCGCTTGAACACGGCGAATTCGCCATACAGCGGGGCCAGTTCCGGGGTCACCATGCTGTCGATGTCGTCGATCCGGTGCAGAAAACGAAGACAGCCGTCGCTGGTGTCCGGCCATTGCGCGTTGAGGTAGATCAACGCCGTGGCGATCTTGGACTTGCTGTCGGTATGGATGGTGCCGTGGCGCTTGTTGAGCAGGCGGCACAGCGTCACGAGCGTCGGGTACTGGCCAAGGTTGTCGATGCCCAGCCGTTGACCAACGGCACTGGCGAATGCCGGCGTGGTCATGTTCTCGATCAGTGCATTGACGGACGGACCACAGTCGCTCGGGTCGTACGGAAAAAAACCGGCGCTGGTATAGCGCGGGAAGTCGCGATCCAGGTCGCTGCGCACTTCGTCGGGCAACTGGCCGTGCGCCACCATGAACGGAAAGGGGACGTGCTGCACCATGGTGTCCGGGCGATCAAGTCGGGCGGGATCGAGCAGGACGGCGGCGCTCATGGGACATTCAACTCCTTTGAAATGTCGTCTAGTGTAACGCCGACCGATTGCCGCTGATTGGCGCGGGAACGCATGATTCAGGCTGTGTAAGGTGGACAGAAACGCCGTCGCCGCCTATCATTTCAACCCGCCCAGATCCTTTCCTTTCCGAGCTCCACAAGCCAGCAATCCTGCGGCTTGCGGACTTTGCTGCATCTAAAAGGCGGTTACCGTATGCCTATCCCCGCTCTGCTGGCCCTCGAAGATGGCAGCGTGTTTCATGGTCATGCCGTGGGTGCGCTCGGCGACACCGTCGGCGAGGTGGTCTTCAACACCGCAATGACCGGTTACCAGGAAATCCTCACGGATCCCTCCTATTCACGGCAAATCGTCACGCTGACCTATCCGCATATCGGCAACACCGGCGTCAACGCCGAAGACGTCGAATCGACCGCCGTGCATGCTGCCGGGTTGATCGTGCGCGACGTGCCGCGTCGTGCCAGCAGCTGGCGCAGCACCGAAAGCCTGCCCGATTACCTCAAGCGCCACGGCACGGTGGCGATCGCCGGCATCGACACGCGCAGGCTTACGCGCATCCTGCGCGACAAGGGCGCGCTGGCCGGCTGCATCGCCGCCGGCGAATCGGTCGATGCGGAAACGGCGTTGGCCGCGGCACGGGCATTTCCAGGCTTGAACGGCATGGATTTGGCCAAGGTCGTCAGTACCCAGAAACCCTACGTGTGGAACGAAGGCACGTATGATCTCGACCAGACCTCCTTCAACCAGCCGGCCATGCGTTTCAAGGTGGTGGCGTATGATTTCGGCATCAAGCTCAACATCCTGCGTCTGCTCGCCGAGCAGGGTTGCGAAGTGACCGTGGTTCCCGCGCAGACACCTGCTGCCGCTGTGCTGGCATTGAAGCCCGATGGCGTATTCCTCTCCAACGGTCCGGGCGATCCGGCAGCCTGCGATTACGCGATTGCAGCCACGCGCGCGCTACTGGACGCCAGGATTCCGCTGTTCGGCATCTGTCTCGGCCATCAGTTGATGGGTCTGGCGCTGGGCGGCAGGACGTTGAAGATGAAGTTCGGCCACCACGGCGCGAATCATCCGGTGAAGGACCACGATGATGGCCGCGTTCTGATCACCTCGCAGAACCACGGTTTCGCCGTTGATCCAGCCACGTTGCCGGCGAATGTGCGGGTTACGCATACCTCGTTGTTCGATGGCTCTTTGCAAGGATTCGCGCTTACCGACCGACCCGCATTCTGCTTCCAGGGTCATCCCGAAGCGAGTCCGGGTCCACTCGACATCGGCTATCTGTTCAACCGTTTCGCGACCATGATGCAGGAGGCCCGCACGCATGCCTAAGCGTACCGATATCAAGAGCATCCTCATCATCGGTGCCGGCCCGATCGTGATCGGCCAGGCCTGCGAGTTCGACTATTCCGGCGCGCAAGCGTGCAAGGCGCTGAAGGAAGAGGGTTACCGGGTGATCCTGGTCAACTCCAATCCGGCCACGATCATGACCGATCCGGAGACCGCCGACGCGGTCTACATCGAGCCGATCAACTGGCAGACGGTGGAACGCATCATCGCCAAGGAACGCCCCGACGCGGTGCTCCCCACGATGGGTGGCCAGACCGGTCTGAACTGCGCGCTCGACTTGGCCGATCACGGCGTGCTGGAGAAATACAACGTCGAGCTGATCGGTGCCTCGCGCGAGGCGATCCGCATGGCCGAGGATCGCGAGCTGTTCCGCGTGGCGATGGCGGAAATCGGGCTGGAGTGTCCGAAAGCCGAAGTTGTGCGCACGTTCGAACAGGCCCTGCTGACCCAGGCCAAGGTCGGCTATCCGACCGTCATCCGCCCCAGCTTCACCCTGGGCGGCTCCGGCGGCGGCATTGCCTATAACCGCGAGGAGTTCGAGGAGATCGTCAAGCGTGGTCTGGAACTGTCGCCGGTCGGCGAGGTGCTGGTCGAGGAGTCCGTGCTGGGCTGGAAGGAGTTCGAGATGGAGGTGGTCCGCGACACCGCGGACAACTGCATCATCGTGTGCTCGATCGAGAACCTCGATCCGATGGGCGTGCACACCGGTGACTCGATCACCGTGGCACCGGCGCAGACGCTCACCGACAAGGAATACCAGCGCCTGCGCGATGCCTCGATCGCGGTGCTGCGCAAGATCGGTGTGGATACCGGCGGCTCCAACGTGCAGTTCGGCATCAACGCCGAGGATGGCCGCGTGGTCGTCATCGAGATGAATCCGCGCGTGTCGCGTTCGTCGGCACTAGCGTCGAAGGCTACCGGTTTCCCGATCGCCAAGATCGCCGCCAAGCTGGCGGTCGGCTACACGCTCGACGAACTGAAAAACGACATCACCGGCGGTCTGACGCCGGCTTCGTTCGAGCCGTCGATCGACTATGTGGTCACCAAGATTCCGCGCTTCGCGTTCGAGAAGTTTCCGGCCGCCGATGCCCGCCTGACCACGCAGATGAAATCCGTCGGCGAAGTGATGGCGATCGGCCGCAGCTTCCACGAGTCGCTGCAGAAAGCGTTGCGCGGGCTGGAGATCGGCAAGACCGGACTCAATCCGACCGGGCTGGACATCAGCACCGAGGACGGCCTGGCCGTGCTCAAGCGCGAGTTGCGCGAGCCGCGACCCGATCGCGTGTTCCACCTGGCCGATGCGTTCCGCGCCGGCCTGTCGCTGGAGGAAGTGCACAACCTCAGCCGGGTCGATCCCTGGTTCCTCGCCGCGTTCGAGGACATCGTGCTGACCGAGGCGGACGTCATCAAGCAGGGAATGACTGCGCTCGACGAGCCGCGCATGCGCGAACTCAAGCGGCTCGGCTTCGCCGATGCGCGGGTCGCCGAACTGCTCAATACCGATGAGGCGGCCATCCGTCATTTACGCCATACACTCGGCGTGCGTCCGGTGTACAAGCGGGTGGATTCCTGCGCGGCCGAGTTCGCCACCAGCACGGCCTACATGTATTCGACCTACGAGGAAGAGTGCGAGGCGAACCCGACCGGCCGCGACA
>JBDTWV010000331.1:0-3974 GCA_040006495.1 Dokdonella sp. | reverse complement strand
CGACCGCGCGCGCCTGGCAGCAGTAGCGCACGCGCAGATAACTCTGGCGCTCGTCCGTGCAGAACGGCACGAACAGAATCAGCGCACCCTGATCGATCAGATGGCGTGCCATTTCCGGGAATTCCGAGTCGTAGCAGATCATCACGCCGACCGGGCCGCAGTCGGTCGCGATCGCCTCCACACTGTTGCCACCCTTGATGCCCCACCACGCAGCTTCGTTGGGCGTGGGGTGAATCTTCGTGCGCGCATGCACGGTACCGTCGCGCAGACAAACGTAGCAGATGTTGTAGACGTCGCCGCTGGCATCACGCGTAGGATGCGAGCCGGCGATGATATTGATGTTGTGGCGCACGGCGAGATCGGAGAACAACGCCTTCACGCGGTCGGTGTACTCGGTGATCTTGAGGATTGAATCGACCGGCGAGAGCTCCGCGTTCTCGATCGACAGCAACTGCAATGTCATCAGCTCGGGAAACACGACAAAGTCCGACTCATAGCCGGCCGCAACATCGACGAAGTATTCGACTTGGGTCGCAAACGCGTCGAAATCCGCGATGCGCCGCTGCTGGTACTGCACGGTCGCGATGCGCACCCTTGCCGGCAAGCCGCGCGGCGCGTTGTGACCGGGATTACGTGGCTGTTCGTGGTGATTGGGATTGCGCCAGACCAGATGCGCGGCATAGCCGAGCGATTCGACGTCGCCAGGCAGATAGCGCGGCAGCAGGCCGACGAGTTCGAACCCGTTGCGCAACTGGAAGCTCAAGGTCGCATCGCGCTGCCGACCGGCAATGACCGCATCGACATAGGCTTGCGCGCTGCCGTAGCGCGCCATGCGCTTGGCCAAATCCGGCAACCGGCCACCGAACACGATGCCACGCAGGCTGAGTTTCTGACACAGCTTCTTGCGTGCGGCGTACAGACGCCGCCCGATACGCAGTCCACGAAAGTCGGGGTCGACGCAGACATCCATGCCATACAGCCAATCGCCCTCCGGATCGTGACGCGCGGCAAAGCCGCCGCCGGTGATCTCGCCCCACGTGTGCGGCGCCAGTGCGGTCTGCTCCGCGACGCGGAACGTCGCGCAGTAACCGACGAGGCGGTCGCCAAACTCGGCGACAAACTGGCCTTCCGGAAAACGCGCCATCTGGCCACGCAACATTTCCGCCGAATGGCCCCACTCCGCTGTGTAGATGCGCGCGGTCAGCGCGACGAGATGCGGAATATCGGCAATCTGCGCATTGCGCACGCGCAGGCGTGGGGAATCGGTCGATTCGGTCATGGTCGTGGTCATCTGTGGGTTCGCATGTTCGGCGGGCGTGCTCGACCGTTTACCAATCCGTCCGCTCCGGCAGCAATCCATGCAGCTCGGCATCGGTCAGGTTACGCCACTGCCCGACCTTGAGCGCACCGAGCTTGATGTTCACGATGCGCACGCGACGCAACTCGATCACACGATAGCCGAACGCATCGGCCATCAGGCGGATCTGCCTGTTCAAGCCCTGGGTCAGCACGATGCGGAAACCGAATTTCGCCAGTCGCGTCGCCTTGCACGGCTTGGTCATCTGGTGATGGATACGCACGCCACGCGACATGCCGGTGAGGAATTCAGGGGTGACCGGTTTGCTCACGCCGACCAGATATTCCTTCTCGTGGCGATTCTCCGAGCGCAGGATTTCGTTGACGATGTCGCCATTGCTGGTCAGCAAGATCAAGCCATCGGACTCCTTGTCCAGGCGGCCAACTGGAAAGATGCGCTGCTGGTGGTCGACGAAATCGATGATGTTGCCACCAACTGCGGTTTCGGTAGTGCAGGTGATGCCGGCCGGCTTGTTCAACGCGATATAGACATGGCGGCGCGTCTTGCCATCGGCCCGACGCGCAAGCAATGGCTGGCCATCGACGCGGACCGAGTCGCCTTCCTCGACCTGGGTGCCGATTCCGGCCGGGCGTTCGTTGACGGTGACGCGTTTCCCGGCAATCAGTCGATCCGCTTCGCGGCGTGAGCAGTAGCCGGTTTCCGCAATATGTTTGTTGATTCGCATGCGCGCATTGTAGAGCCAGCGAGCGCTCGCGCCGAACGCAGGGATGTCATCGCTCCAAATCCCCTTGCGCACGCCGCCGTCTAGCTGCCTGCGAGAAAACTTGAAGACGCGCAGTTCAGGACCACGCCACGACAGCGAGCCAGCGCCGCGTTAACCGCGGCCCGTAGTGCCGCCTGCGCCCAGGTGTTCATGGGGGACAGCGTGCGTCAATGACGGATCACGCCGCGCTCAATACGCGCCCATGAAATCGCGCTTGCCGATATCGACGCCGTTGTGGCGCAGCAGCGCATACGCGGTGGTGACGTGGAAGAGGAACTGCGGCAATCCGTAGTGCAGCAAATAGGCCTGACCATCGAGCTTGCGTTCCTTTGGCGTACCGGGGCGCAGCACGATCTCGCGCTGCGAGCTGCCTTCGAACCTCGCGGCATCGAGGCTGCTCAAAAACGCAAGGGTCTTCTCGACACGTGCGCGCAGCTCGTCGAACGTCTGCTCGGAATCCTCGTAAGCCGGCACATCGGCGCCGGACAATCGCGCCGACACGCTCTTTGCGAAGTCACAGGCAATCTGCACCTGGCGCACAAACGTGAACATGTCGGGAAACAGGCGCGCCTGCAGCAACGCGTCTGGCTCGATCTTCTTCTCCGCCACATGGGATTGCGCCTTGGCCAGAATGTCGTTCAAGCCACCCAACATCTGCTGGAACACGGGGACGGATGCGGTATACATGGAAAGGGACATGCAGCTTCTCCTGTTGATTTGAGACGTGGCCAGATCGATCGGCTACCTCACCGATCGGAAGGCTAAAAGGAATGTGGCGCGCCGGCCAATCCCCGCTTGACTGCGCATGATACTGCCCGCACGCCGGCAGCTGGTCGACGAAGGGTCCGACCGTTTCGGCGCCACTAAGCGCCAGCAGCCGGTCCGACTGAAGTGACACATTTGGCGTAGGATGGCGCGTACTTCCCGTCCCAGCACGTCCGTTCCGGCCCATTACCGCTGCCGGTTCACTTCCCTTTCTTGCCGTCATCTTTCGCTGTCACGCGATGACACCCCTCGCAGCGCCACGCTGGGCCAACCGGCAGCAGCGCATTTTGCGACCGACTGCCGGGCCATGCCGATGACCACGCATATCGAACTGACCGTCCAGGAAGCCACCCTGACCTACGAGACACGCTGGGACGACCATGTCGTCGATCACAGCGTCTCGTGCAGCCGCTGTGACGCGGTCTGCTGCCGGCTCACGGTGGTACTGCAACCCGATGAAGTCGTACCCGCTCAATTCGTCGGCCAGGACGAACGCGGCGTGCGGATCATGGCGCGCGGTGTCGACGGCTGGTGCAGTGCGCTTGATCGCGAGCGGATGTGCTGCGGTATTTACGAGCAGCGCCCTTCCGTCTGTCGCAAGTTCGCAATGGGCAGTGCGTACTGCCGCGACGAGCGCGCGAAATACACGACCCAAATGAGCGCGAAGTCCATTCCGTTAAGGGTGATGTGACGCGCAGAGCGCTGCAAGAAGCGCTCTGCGCGTTCCTTCTGGTTACGGATGCGCCTTGCGATCCGCATCCCGCGCGGCGCGGAATTCGGAATCGGCGGCCCAGTTCGGCCAGCGTGTGGAATTGGCGAGATCACTGCCGACTTTGTAGAGCAATGGCAGATCATGAACCATGCCGGCGAATGTCCAACTCGCCTGCCACTCGTCCGATGGCTGGTGGTAGTGGGCCGTTACATACTCCTTCTGGGCGGCCTGACCGGCTGCGATTCCGCCATCGACAAGATCATCGCCCGATTCAAACGAAAGCGCAGGCACCCCGCGTTTGGCGAACGAAAAATGATCAGAGCGGAAAAAATGGCCGGCTTCCGGAGTCGGATCGGGCGTGTAGGTCAAATTGAATGCAACGCCGTCCTTGATCAGATCGTCTTGCAGATCCGATT
>JBDTWV010000330.1:0-3991 GCA_040006495.1 Dokdonella sp. | reverse complement strand
ATCGGCGTGGTCGCGCGGCCGTTCCAATGGCCCGAGGCGGTGTCGGCGGTTGCTGGCGCGGTGCTGCTGGTTTTGCTTGGCTTGTTGCCGTTCGACGCTGCGCTGAGCGCGGTCGGCAAGGGCTCGGACGTCTATCTGTTCTTGTTCGGCATGATGTTGTTGGCCGAGGTCGGGCGCCGCGAAGGATTGTTCGACTGGGTGGCGGTGTTCGCGGTGAATCAGGCGCATGGATCCCCAACGCGCTTATTCCTGCTGGTGTATCTCGCCGGTACCTTGGTCACCGTATTCTTGTCCAACGATGCGACGGCAGTGGTGTTGACACCGGCGGTGCTCGCGGCTGCGAAGAAAGCCGATACGCAGCCGCTGCCGCTGCTGTTCGCGTGCGCGTTCGTCGCCAATGCGGCGAGTTTCGTATTGCCAATTTCAAATCCGGCCAATCTCGTCGTTTACGGCAATCACATGCCTGCGCTCGGCGCGTGGCTGATGCGCTTTGCGCTGCCGTCACTGCTCGCAATCGTGGCCACTTGCGTGGTGTTGAGATGGACGCAGCGGGACGCGCTGAGCGGTCGTTGCCGCGCAAACGTGGAGCCGGTGACGCTGAGCGCGAGCGGCCGTGTGGCGCTCGGCGGCATCGTGGTCACTGCCCTCACGTTGCTTGTGGTCTCTGCGTTCGATATTCCGCTTGGCTTGCCGACCGCGATACTTGGCGTGCTGACTGCAGTGGTCGTGTCGCTGCGCGCGCGCAGTTCGCCGTGGTCGTTGCTGAAGCATGTGTCATGGAGTGTGTTGCCGCTGGTCGCGGGCTTGTTCGTGCTGGTCGAAACACTCGACCGCAGCGGCGGCATCCACGCGCTCGCGGACATGCTCGGCAACGCGGTGTCGCAGTCTGAACTCGCCACCGCATCGGTGGCAGCGGGTACGATCGCAATTGGCAGCAACTTGATCAACAATCTTCCTGCCGGGTTGATCGCGAGCTCAACGCTGGCTCAGGCACACGCGCCGCAACGCGTCGTCGACGCGGTACTGATCGGTGTCGATCTGGGTCCGAACCTGTCGATCACCGGTTCGCTCGCGACCATCCTCTGGCTGAATGCAATCCGCCGCGAAGGCGAAAATGTCGGGTTCTGGACGTTCCTGAAGATCGGCGCGTGGGTGATGCCGCCGGCATTGATCCTGGCGGTAGCGGCGCGTCTGCTGATCCAGTGACGCGGGCTGGCAACGAGCGAATGCCGAGGCGAACTCAGGCTGAATCGCCACCGTCGCCGAGATTCGCAACGGCGTCCTGCTCGACATCCTCATCCGCACCGGCACCAGCCGTACCCAGCAGTCCTGCCGGCAAGGCCTTCTTCACGGGCGCGCCCATCTCGGCCAGGCTTTGCACTTGCAACAGCACGCTACCCTTGCCGCCTTCGGTCAAACGACGCAGCGCACTGGATTGCGCGCCGCGTGCTTTGTCGAGCTGAACACCGATGTTTTCCAACTCACCGACCAGCAGCACGAAGTTGTCATGCAGCAACCCTGCCCTGCGTGCGATCTCGACCGCGTTCACATTGCGCCGCTCGATGCGCCACAGGTGTGCAACGGTGCGCAAGGTGGCGAGCAAGGTACTTGGACTGACCAGCGAGATATTCTTCGACAACGCGTGCGTGTAGAGGCGGTCATCCGCGCGCACGGCCTCGATGAATGCGGCTTCCACAGGTACGAACAGCAGCACGAAATCCAGCGTGCGCAGGCTTTCAATGTCGCTGTAGCTCTTGCCCGAGAGCTGGTCGATATGGCGACGCAGCGAGGCGACGTGCTCGGCCAGCGTGCGCGCACGTTCGGCGTCATCAGTCGCCGCGCAAAAACGCTCATATGCAACCAGCGATACCTTCGAGTCGACCACGATGTCCTTTTCATCGGGCAGATGCACGATCACATCGGGACGCTGACGGCTGCCGTCGGCATCGCTGAAACTCGTCTGCGTCGTGTATTCGCGTCCGGACTGCAAACCCGATGCTTCAAGCACGCGTTCCAGCACCATTTCCCCCCACGCCCCCTGCGAGCGTGTATCGCCTTTCAGCGCACGGGTCAGGTTGATCGCATCCTCGCTGATGCGCGTGTTGAGCTGCTTGAGGGTGTGGATTTCCTGCGCGAGCATGCCGCGTTCGCGCTGCTCGCTGGCGTGGGTCTGGGTGACCGTGTCGCGGAATTCCTTGAGCTGGAGCTTGAGCGGATCGAGCAGGCCACCGACCTGCAGCACGCTTTGTTCGCGGAAACGCTCGGCCTTGTCCTCGAGAATCTGGTTGGCGAGATTCTGGAATGCCTCGCGCAGGCGCTGTTCGGCTTGTTCGAGCAACTGCAGTTTTTCCGCGGCAGCCTGCGCCTGGGCCTGCGCGCCGGCTTCGAGCGCCGCGTGCTGGCGGGTCAGGTCGACCAGTCGGCTCTGCGCATCATCGCGATGGCGGCGCACGTCAGTGAGTTCGTGCTCGAAGCGCTCGACCTGCGCCTGCTGCGCGGCCGCGTGCGCGGTGACCTTGCGCAGATTCTGCTCGGCGATGCCCCACTCGCGTTCGTAGCGGTCGATGCGCGCAGCCAGTCCACCAGCGCGATCCAACGCACCATCGCGCTGTTCGGTGAGCGTTGCAATATCGGCATCGCGACTGGAGCGACCCTGCGCGTGCGAGTCGGCCCTCCAGCGCCGCGACGCGAGGTACACCGCCACCGCGCCGAGCAGCAACCCACCCAGCGCGACAAGAATCAACAAGACAGCAGGGGAAAGAGTTTGCACGCACAGATCCGATGCAACGACCAACCCGGATTGTGACAGCCCATCGTCTCAGTTGCCGCGACAGCGACAATTCTCAAATTAAGGTACCCATCGCACTGACCCGGCAACGCGAATGGGCACCCATCGAACTGCTCGCTACCGCGTTGCGGCGGCGAGTGAAATGCTGTCTCAGGCTGGCTTCTGGTTATGGCTCGCGCACCAGCCCTTGGAATGAACGTCCTTGCCGGGGAATATCTGGCACGGGCCGTATTCGTCGCCCGCCTTGCCCGTGTAGAACGTGCAATTGGAACAGTCCGCACCGGGCTTGTATGCGGCCTGGCCCTTCGCAGCTGTTGCGTCCTCCACATAATGCAATGCCTTGGCCGTCGCATCGGTGGCTACGTCCAGATGCGGCAGATCGGCGGCGAAGCCGAGGCGCGGGAGCAGCGTCGCGGCGATTGGCGCGGTCGCTGCGCCAATGACGGCGAGCTTGAGGAAACGACGCCTGGCTTGATTCTGGCTTTGCTCGGACATGATCTGATTCCTTGTCATTGGATGGACGCGACGCGCGCGCATTGTTTCGACCTTGTTGCTTCGCCGATTCTAACGCTCGAATATCCGGTGCGCATACGACGGCTGCGCGCGGTTCATGTTTCGGAAGGTGTGTAAATGCGACTCATTGCAATTCAGTGCGACACTGCGCTCCGGTATAGTAGGTAAGTATCTGGACGGCCAATTGACGGAGAAACCCCATCGTTATCAGCACCATCGATCGCAGCAAACTCGAAAGCTGCGCGCAACAGATCGCTGTCGCTGGACGCGATCTTGGCGCGCGTGGCTGGACGCCAGCCACCAGCAGCAATTTCTCAATGCGACTCGATTCCGCACATGCGGCGGTCACGATTACCGGTCGCGACAAGGGCCATCTCGGCATTGACGACATCATGGTCGTCGACCTGCATGGCAATGCCATCGATACGAGCACTCGTCCCTCTGCCGAGACTGCACTGCACACCCAGATCTACCGCCGCTTTGCGGACGTCGGCGCGGTGCTGCATACCCATTCACGCACACAGACCGTCGCTTCGAAACTGTTCTCCGGGCGCGGCTGGATCCGTTTCGAGGGCTGGGAATTGCAGAAGGCGATCGCCGGCAACACGACCCACGAAAGCACGCTGGACTTGCCGGTTTTCGCCAATTCGCAGGACATGTCGGACCTCGAACGCGCGGTCGATGCGTGGA
>JBDTWV010000329.1:0-4010 GCA_040006495.1 Dokdonella sp. | reverse complement strand
GTGCCTTCCGAGACGCCGCGAATACCCCCGACCCAGCTTCCGTGCAGGGAAAGTATTGAAGCATCGCGCCTGCCGGCGCTCCCACAACGGTACGCGACCGGATGTTGGATGGGAGCGGCGGCAGCTGCGATGCGTTTCGATACGCCACGAACAACATTCCGATTCAGTCCTGCCTTAAGGGAGAGGATTTTTGAAGCGTCGCGGCTGCCGCCGCTCTCACAAGTCCGTTAGCATGCGCGGATTCCCACCGCGGCAATCTCCATGTCGAAACTCACCATCGTCGTGCCCGCCTATAACGAAAGCGAGGGCTTGCGAGATTTCCATGCGCGGCTCGCCGCGGTGCTCGACGGCATTGATGTGGAATCGGAAGTTCTCTATGTCGACGATGGCAGCCGCGACGACACCTATCAGGTCATGTGCGCGCTGCGCGCGGCCGATCGACGCGTGTCGACGCTGAAGCTGTCGCGCAATTTCGGCAAGGAACTCGCGCTGACCGCGGGCCTCGACTATGTTGACGCAGATGCCGCGGTCGTGATCGATTCAGACCTGCAGGACCCCCCAGAATTGATCCCGACCTTCGTGCATCGTTGGCGCGAGGGGTATGACGTGATCTACGGCACGCGCGCCTCGCGCGCCGGCGAAAGTGGCTTCAAGAAGTTCACCGCGACCTGGTTCTATCGGGTCATGGGCCGACTCAGCGACACGCCGATACCGCGCGACACCGGCGACTTCCGACTGCTCTCGCGACGCGCGTTGGATGCGCTGAAACAGGTGCGCGAGCGCCAGCGCTTCATGAAAGGCCTGTTTACCTGGGTTGGCTTCAGGCAACTGTCCGTGGTCTACCACCGCGATCCCCGCAACGCGGGCGAGACAAAGTGGAACTACTGGAAACTGTGGAACTTCGCGATCGAGGGCATCACCTCGTTCTCGAACGCGCCACTCAAGGTCGCGACCTATTTCGGTCTGCTAGCCGCCGTGCTTTCGTTCGTGTTCGGCATCTGGGTGTTGGGCAAGGCGCTGTGGTTTGGCGACGCCGTGCGCGGTTATCCATCGTTGATGGTCGTCGTGCTGTTTCTCGGCGGCGTGCAACTGATGGCGCTCGGCGTGATCGGCGAGTACCTGGGCCGACTTTACGTCGAAGCGAAGCAGCGACCGCTGTACCTGATTGATGAGTATCATCCGCCGCAAGGCGGAGCCTGAGTCTGCCTGACCTCTTTAAGGGAACTCCTGAATGAAAAAGTGGATCGGCGGGCTCGCGCTCGCAGGCGTGGTGTTGATTGCATCCGGCGTACTGTGGTCGATCAATCAACACGAAAAGCCGAGGTTTACGGCCGGCGAATCGGAGGAAGCCTCAGGTCGTCCGCCGGTGGACGGCGACTACTGGGCGGTCCGCCTGGGTTATGGCGGCGACCCAAAGCATCTGCGGTTTGAGCCATCTTGGCTGCTCAACTCGGCCAAACAGGATCGGCAGATTGCCTCCGCGGTGCCGGCCGGCGCGAAGACCTATGCGCGAACTGCGGACAAGGCGCTCGCGCTCGATCCGAATGCGTTCACGCTACTTGGTCCACAACCGCTCGCGGGCGAAGGCTACGGCGCCGGCAACAACGCCGGTCGCACCAACGTGGTCCTGAGCGATCCGGACAACCCGGCGGTCGCGTGGCTTGGCTCCGATGGCGGTGGCGTGTGGAAGACCACGAACTGCTGCTCGACCGCGACGACCTGGACGATCAAAACCGACTTTCCCGAACTGGCGACCATGGCGATCGGCGACCTGACCATGGACCCGTCCAATCACAACGTACTCTACGCGGGCACCGGCGATCTGCGCTATGGATCGATGTCGTTCGGCGCAGCCGGTGTGCTGAAAAGTGCCGACAAGGGCGAGACTTGGTCGTTGCTCGGCGCCGACGTGTTCAATCCGTTCTACGGCCCTTCGGCCGGCAGCTTTCCGCAGTACCAGGCTATCGGCAAGGTCGTCGTCGATCCGAACAATTCGAGCAATGTGATCGTCGGCACCAAGACCGGCGTGTATTTCTCGTATGACGCCGGCACCAACTGGGCGGGCCCGTGCTACACCAACGCGTTCGCCACCGGCACCGGCGCGCAGCGTCAAGACACCACCGGACTGCTGGCGGTCAACCGCAGCGGCACCACCTACCTCTACGCCGGCATCGGCACGCGCGGAACGCCGACGCCGGTGCAGCCGGATCTGGGCAACAACGGCGCGAACGGCATCTACCGCGCGACCATGCCCACTAACGGATGTCCTGCCGTGACCGATTGGACCTTGCTGGCGAGCGGATTCCCGAGCGGCACCGGCAACGGCATACCGAATACCACTCGCGGACGCCTGGAATTAGCCGCAGCGCCGAGCGACCCACTGACGCTGTATGCGATGTTCTCGAATGTCGCGACGAAAGCGATTCTCGGCATCTGGAAGACTACCAATGGCGGCGACGCGTGGACGCAGGTAGGGACTCCGCCCAGTCCTGGCACGCAGATGTGGTACGACGCCGGCCTGACGGTGGCGCCGAACAATCCGGCTGTTCTGCTGGTGAGTACGGTCGATCTGTTCCGTTCGACCAATGGCGGCATCAGCTACACGAATCTCACCAGCGCCTACAGTGGCGGCCCGGTGCACCCAGACAACCATGCGCGCGCGTTCGTCAGCGGCGATGCGAGCAACAACAAAGTGCTCAACGGCAACGACGGCGGCGTCTATTACCTCGACAATGCGATGACCGCGACCAGTTCCAGCAACGCGAACTGGACCGCGCTGAACGATTCGCTGTCGACGATCGAGATGTACCACGGCGACATCACTGCAAACTTCGCGACATCGGCCAGCGCCGGTGCCACCGCGGGTTTCCAGGACAACGGCAGCGCGTCCGTGGTATTCAATGGAACGCCTGCGGCGGCAACCTGGCAGTCAACCAATGGCGGCGACGGCATCGTCTCGCGCATCGAACCGGTGCTCGGCCAGAACTGGTACACGTCGGTCTACTACGCGGCGATCTACGTCAGCACGACCGGCGCGTTCGGCAACCAGCAGAACATTTCGCCGAACCTGCCCAGCAGTGAGCGCGCGAGTTTCCTGACGCCGTTCGACCTGTATCGCAACGGCGCTCTCGATGTGCTCGGCAGCGGCTGCACCAGCAGCGCGGGCTGTACGCACATCATCCTCGGCACACAGCGCATTTGGGAGTCGACGCAGGGCGGCAACCCCGCATCGACCTGGATGGCCAAGACCGGCGACCTGACCAAGAACAATCTGATTATTGGCAGCGACAATCGTTCGTACATCAACCAGATCCACTATTCGGTCAGCGATCCCACCATCGCGATGGCGGCCACCAACGATGGCAACGTGCAATACATCTTCGGTCTCGGCGGCAGCGGCGCAGCGACGCCCGTCAACGTGACCGGAGGCAATGCAGTGCTGCCGAACCGGCCGATGCAGGACGTAGCGACCGATCCGCAGAACCCACTGCTCGGTTACGCCGCGGTCGGCGGCTTCACTGCGAACACTCCGGCCACGCCGGGACACGTTTTCCAGGTCACCTGCAACGCGCAATGTGCAAGCTTCAGCTGGGTCGACAAGAGCGGCAATCTGCCGGACATCCCGGCCAATGCAATCATCGCCAATCCCAATATCCCGAATCAGGTCTTCGTGGGCATGGACTGGGGTCTTTACTACACCGACGACATCAGCGTGGTGACTCCGGTCTGGCAACGCTTTGAAGGCTTGCCGCATGTAATGATATGGAGCCTCAGCATCGATCGCGGCTTCACCACACTGGCCGCGTTTACGCGCTCGCGCGGTGCATGGGCGTGGCCGTTGCCGACCGTCGCGAACGACACCATCTTCAAGGACGGTTTCGAGGGCCCCTGAGGTCAGCAAGCGAAGCCTGGGCCTTGCGGCTCGGGCTCGCTCAAGGCGCGCTACACTGGTCGCCCCTACCGCGGACTGCAACGGAGGCTAGCGCCATGCTTCAGGTCAAGCATCTACT
>JBDTWV010000328.1:0-4016 GCA_040006495.1 Dokdonella sp. | reverse complement strand
GCGCGTGTGGCATATGCGTCGGGTGGATGCGCATCGGTTCGATGCCACCGCGAGCGACGTCATCGGTGTCGCAACCGGTTATGCGTGGGGCAACACGTTTCGCTGGGAATACACATTGCAGGTGAAGCCGGGCAACGCGCTAACGCATGTGCGCATGCACCACTGGATGACGCTGACCGAGGATGGCAAGACCATGCTCAATCGCGTGGTGATCACCAAACTCGGCATCGTGATTGCCGAAACGACGGAGTATTTCCAGCGTGGCTCCGATCCGGATGGACTCGATCCAATCCCTGCGCCACCGTCTGGAAAGTAAGCTGGCATGCGCCTGTCAGCGCTGCGTGTAAATTTAGTTCAGCACTGAAATAACGTCAGGTTCAGTGGCTCAAGCGTAGAATGATCATCAAGCAGTGAGCAATTCATGCGGCGCATCGGAGTGATGCCACGCTGCCCGCTGCACCAGTCGGAGGCGGTCGTGCAATGCGACCCGAATATTTCAAATGCCTCGGCTGCAATTCGTTTCGACAAGGAGAAACTCGATGAACCATAGTAATCACATTTTGAATGACCTCGTGTCCGTGGCCCGTGATGGCAAAAGCTTTTACGAAGACGCCGCGACCAAGATCGACAACCCGGAACTGCGGACGCTGTTCACTCGCATCGCTACAGTCAAGGGCGACATCGTCAACAGCCTTTCCAGCGAGATTCGTACCACCGGCGATACGCCAGCGGATTCGGGTACTTGGGTTGGCAGCTTCAACAAGATGTATGGCGATGTGCGCGCCATGTTCGGCGACAAGACCTACGCCTTTGTGGCGCAGCTTGAAGAGTCCGAGGATCGCCTGCTGAAGGGCTTCAATGAAGCGCTGCAGGACAAGGAGATTTCGGCCAACGCCCGCATGACATTGAATCGTCTGCTGCCGGAAGTGCGTAGCTGCCATGAAATCATGCGCAATCGCAAGGTTGCACTAAAGAAAGCAGCGTAAGTACACGCAACAAGATCAATGGTTGACTGTTGCAACACTGGCAGACACTTAAGGATCGAGTCACATCAACCCGATCGGAGCAATCCGGTCGGGTTTTTTTTGGGACACCATCAATGCAGGAGGGCCGCACAAGCCTATCGCCTTCCGTCATTCCAGACGTTGGCTGTGTGCGCTCAGGGCAGATTATCAGCCGCATCGGTGCGCAAGGGCGGTTCAATCGGCGCTGCCAATCCGCTGCCCTCGGTGACCATCGCTTCACTTCCTGTCGCAACAGCCTGCGTGTCGTCAGGCAACGCATCGCCATCGGGGCGGCGGTAATTGCGCATTGCATACGCCGCGATCGCCAAAGCTACCGCCAGCAACATCGCAGACAATAAAAACGGCGCGCCCGGCAAATGGACCGGCGCGTGCGCGCCGATGAACAACGCGAATACGCTGGTGAATAGGGTCGGACCGAAGATGCCGGCGGTGCTCGCCAGCGACGAAACGCTGCCCTGCAATCGGCCTTGCTCGTGTGGATCGACCTGGCGGGTCATGATCGATTGCGCCGCCGGATTGGCCAGCCCCCACAACGCGCCGATCGGCATCGCCAGCAGAAATACCCAACCAGTAGTGGCAAATCCGTAGAGGCAAAAACCAGCGATACCCGCGACCACGCCCAGCAGCAACGTGCGGCGCTCACCCAGCGACGCCACCGCGCGTCGCGCGAGCCATGCTTGTACAAACGCACCGAGCACGCCGACGCCAGCCAGCACATAGCCGACCTGTTGCTGGCCCCAGCCATAGCGATAATCGGCGTACAGGACGAACACGCTGTTGAACACGTAGTGCGCGAGCTGGAACAGGAACAGCACTGCCGCCAAGCCCGCCACCTGCGGATAGCGCTTGAGCAACATCAGCGAGCCGACCGGATTGGCGCGCTTCCAGCTGAAACCGCTGCGCTTGTCTGGCGGCAGTGATTCCGGCAGCACGAAATATCCGTAGCAGAAATTGACCAGGCTTAGCACCGCCGCCGCCGCGAACGGTGCGCGTGGATGCCAAGCCGCCAGCAGGCTGCCGATCGCTGGACCGAGCACGAAGCCGATACCAAAGGCCGCACCCAACATTCCGAAGGCGCCCGCGCGCTTTGCTGGCGGCGTGACATCTGCGATATACGCATTGGCGGTGCTGAAGCTGGCCGAGGTGATGCCAGAAATGATGCGGCCGATAAACAACAGCGGTAGCGTGTTGACCAGCGACATCAGCAAAAAATCCAGACCCAGCCCGAGATTGGATAGCAAGATCACCGGACGCCGTCCGAAGTGATCCGACAGCGCGCCCTGCACCGGCGCGAAGATGAATTGCATCACCGCGAACGCCGTGCCAAACCAGCCAACCCAATGCGCGGCCTCGATAAAGCTGCCGCCAGCCATCGTCTTGATCAGATGCGGCAATACCGGAATGATCACCCCGAACGACAGGATGTCGATCATCACCGTGATGAAGATGAAGATCACGGCAGCGCGACGTGGGCCAGCGGCGATTGCGGAGGGATCCACGCGCGGTTCCAGAAATTGCCAGCGCGCAGTCTAGCTGATGGCGTGCGACGCAAGACCCGCACGACGCATGTCAGTCAATACAGCGGTGCGATTCAATCGATCGGATGCAACAGGCGCACGCCGAACCAATGACGCGGATCGTCCCACGCCTTGCTGACCGCCAGCCCGGCCTGTGTTGCAAGCGCGGCAAAGCCGGCATCGGTGTACTTGCGGCTGTACTCAACCTGCATCGGTTCGTCTTTCGCAAATGAAAATTGCTGCACGCCGATCGTCACCACCTGCTCGCGTTGGCTGATCAGGAATGTCTCGATGCGTCCTTCGATTGCGTCGTAGAACGCGCGATGGCGAAACGCGTGCAGATCGAAATTGCTACCGATCTCGCGGTTCAATCGCGCCAGCAGATTCAAGGTGAACTCCGCCGTGACGCCAGCCGCATCGTTGTAGGCCGCTTCGATCAGCGCTGGATCCTTCTGCAGATCGATGCCGATCAGCGCTTCACCCTGCTCGGGCGAGCCGTGTGCACACAAGGTTTCACGCATTGCGCGCAACAAGATCACCGCTTCGGCGTCGGTAAAATTACCGAGCGTCGAGCCTGGGAAAAATACCAACGTGTGCTGCGCCGTGCGCGCGGGCATGGGCAGCGCCACCGGCTTGGTGAAGTCCGCACACACCGGCAACATTTCAATCGCCGGAAATTCTTCGCTCAATCGCTCGACACTTCCTACTAATGCGCTGCGCGAAATTTCGATCGGGGTGTACGCCACTGGATCGGCGAGCGCTTCCAGCAACAAGCGCGTCTTGAGCCCGCTGCCGCTGCCGTACTCGACCACGTGTGCATTCGCGCCAATCGCGTCGGCTATTTCACCGATGCGCGCTTCCATCAGCGCGATCTCGGTGCGCGTGAGGTAGTACTCGGGTTCGCGCGTGATCGCCTCGAACAATTGCGAGCCGCGCGCGTCGTAGAAATACTTCGAGGATAGCCGCTTGGGCGAGCGCGCCAGACCAATCAACGTGTCGCGCCGAATGTCGTCGGGCGTCGGTCGCAGGTCGGTGACTTGGATTTCGGATTGAGTTTGTATTGCGGCATTCATGGGCAATCCCTTGCAAGCCGCACGCCGGAAAATTGCCAGCGCGCCGATGGTGCGAAGAAGTTTCGATAGCTCGCGCGCAGATGATCGATTGGGCTGGCGCAACTACCACCGCGCAGCACCTGCTGCCCGCACATGAACTTGCCGTTGTATTCGCCCAAGCTGCCGGGCAACGTAGCGAATCCTGGATACGGCAAATACGCGCTACCTGTCCATTCCCAGACATCGCCAAACAGTTGCGTGCAGGCGGCTTCCGCAGCACTCGACTCACTGACGTCCATATTCTTCGCTAGATCGCTGCGAGCGGCGTCGACCTCCTGGCCAACGCTTGGCTGTAGTCGTTGCGACTCGACAAAGTTTCCACACACCGGAATCATCGACGCCGCGTGCTCCCATTCAAACTC
>JBDTWV010000327.1:0-4018 GCA_040006495.1 Dokdonella sp. | reverse complement strand
GAATAATCAAGGCTAAATCGCTTTCTCCGAATTCGGAGAAAGCGATCCAGCCCGTCAATACCACGAAAGAACTTGCTGTTAAAATCGGCGTTAATCCTGATACAGCCAGCCGTATTATCAAGATTAAACAAAAAGCGCCTGAAGCCCTCAAAGAAAAACTGCGAAGCGGCGAGGCGAGCATTAACGAAGCCTACAAGCAGGTTTGCGCCGAAGAAAAGCAGCAAAAACTCAACGCCGCCCGCACGCACATCGAAGCGCACTGACATCGGGATCTGATCTGTCGTCACTCGTTGTGAGAAGCGCAAGATCCCTAGCCAGCCCAGCGGGTGCGTGCCGGCACTCATAACCAGATGCTGGTCGCTGGGGGCGCCGGAGAGACGGTAGTCGCCAGGGCGCTCTGCGGTGCCAATCTTGATGAGCGCATAGTTCGCGGGAAAGCGCCCCAATCCTTTGCCAAAAGCCCAATCGAACGGCGAATCGAGCATCGCTAAGCCGAGACGCCAATTGGCCACTCGGCCGCCGAGGTTCTTGGTGTCGCCGGCAAATCGGTCGGCCATGTACCTGCCGCCACCGAACACACCGACAACGGTAGTAACAAGGACCATCGCGCAGAGCACCGTACCTTGCCAGCGCAATGACGACGGCCACGATCGCGCCCTGCGCAGACTGAGGCCTACAAGGATCCCCAGCAGAGTCGCACTGACCGGCAGAGCGCGGGAAAGCCCCGGCCAACTACCCCAACGCAAGCCTATGAGCACCATGCCAACGAGCATGGCGACGAATCCCGCCAGCGCGAGTTGCACACCTCCATCGACCAGGAGTTGGCTCGGAGCATCTTTCCACCGCGGCCGCTGACTGGCGAGCATTGTCACAGTGAACACCCCAGCCAGTGCATACGATGCATAGGCCGATCTTGGGAACGCCCATGCAGAGGCGACGGCCGACCCTGACAAAATGGCGCCGAATCCTAGGCCCAGTAACCAATGTGCGGGCCTGAAGTGACGCGTCAGGTCGACTAACGGCATTAGTACAGCAAACACCCCGAGCAGCGCCAGCAATCCCCGGTAGCCGCTGGCCGGGAACATCCACCCCGCCGCGGCGGCAAAGCCGACCACCAGCAACAAGCCCGGCCCGAACGTGCCGCTCGTTTCGTGATTGGCCTGCGAAACCGCCGTTCTTCTGTGAAGCGAGATTCGCAGCCACAGCAGCACGCCGACGCTCACGGGTATCGCCAAATACACCGCGCGGGAGAAGGTGCTGAGACAGGCGTATGCGCTTAGCAAGGTGGCAAAGACTGCCACGGCCCAGCGCCACCCGATGCGCGCGACAAGCAGTTCATGAACCGCGAACGGGATCATCAGCGCCAGAGCTCCATCGATCGCGGCACCGCCGACATGCATTTCCCAGAACAGCGCGGTGGTCCGGTAGTCCGTAGAGAAGTCGAGCAGCCCCGTATATGCGACGCGCTCCCACACCGTGGCCAGTGACGTGCCAACGATTCCGAGCATCAGACCCAGGGATAGGCCTGCATCGCGCGTTTGTGGCGAGTCACCAGGCAACCTTCGCCATAGCGGCTAGAGTAGCAAGGCCAGGAAATAAGGCTTAGCCAAGCGCAGACTGTTCATCGGCTCGCGATAACCCTGATACCAACCGAACTCAAAGCCGCCGGCATCGGCGAAGCCGCGGACCATCGACACCAAAACTGACATCGCAAACAAGGTCGCGGTCAACTTGGCCAGTAGCCCGGCACCGCGAATATTCACGGCTCGTGTCGACTCGAAAGCCGCTGAGTACGGGCGAGAAAGCGCCAGTTGCCCATAGCCACCAACCGAGACTGCGAGGAGCAGCAAATCCAACTCTTCGAAGCTGATCCAACCGGTCCAAGGTGCAAGCCCGATCAGAGGCAGCATGGCGGGAACCATCACCCACGGCCGTGAATAGGCCCAGAATAGCGCGCATGCGGCGATAAACGCTGCCGACATTGCCCATGGCAGCAGCGGGAAGTGCGACGCAATACCGACTCCCGCAAGACCGCTCAGCAGCGCCGGAGCGGCAAAGCGCCAATCCTTCACGCGCACTGCAAGGCACGGGCCGGACTGAGCGGCCCGAAACTGACCGGCCAAGGGAGATGCACCTCTGTTTGACGCTCTAAAAGTCGGTAGGACCACACCGGCATCAAGCCACGAGCCGGTATGCCGAAATCGCTTCAGCCATCATAGAGTGCCGATCGCGTCGACTGAGAAGCGCCGGGACCGCGATGGCGTGTGCCATACTTTTTGGCCTGCATTACGTGCGACCTGATCGCCGCCGAATTGTCCGAGTCCACACTGCTGCATGAGCTCGTCAGCGTTGCCGCTGACCGATGGCCGGGCGCTCGATCGCTGAGCGACGGGCACACCTCGTGGACATACGCCGAACTTGACGACAGCGTTCGCCGCTGCGCCGCCGGCCTCATCGATCTCGGCCTTGGACGCGGCGAGCGCGTGGCAATCTTCCTTGAGAAACGTATTGAGAACGTCGTTGCCAGTTTCGGCGCGACCCGCGCTGGCTGCGTGTTTGTGCCAATCAATCCGGTCCTCAAAGCCGAACAAGCCAGCTACATCCTGCGCGACTGCAACGTCCGTGTACTCGTCACGTCGCCGGAACGCTTCGCGCTGCTCGCGGAGGTTCTGGGGCAGTGCGCCGACCTGCGTGACGTAGTCCTAACGGAGTCTTTCGGCAGCGACGAACGCAGAAGCCTCGATGCGGCGGCCTTGCGCGTTACACCCTGGCGAGAGCTGGTGGCTGCTCCGCGCCGCGCGGCCTATCGCGTGATCGACATCGACATGGCGGCGATCCTCTACACCTCGGGCAGCACGGGCAAACCGAAGGGCGTGGTGCTATCGCATCGTAATATGGTGGCAGGCGCGAAGAGCGTGGCGTCCTACCTCGAAAACGTAGCCGGCGACACGCTGCTGGCTGCCTTGCCACTGTCGTTTGACGCCGGCTTCAGCCAACTGACCACGGGGTTTCACGCGGGGGCGCGGGTAGTGCTGCTCAACTATCTGGTGCCGCGCGACGTGCTGAAGGCGCTCGATCGCGAGCGGGTTACCGGACTCACCGCGGTGCCGCCGCTCTATATCCAGCTCGCGCAGCTCGAGTGGCCGGAAAGCGTGCAAGGCACCTTGCGCTACTTCGCCAACACCGGCGGCCGCATGCCGCGCGAAACGCTCGCGCTGCTGCGTCGGCGCCTGCCGAAGAGCCGGCCGTACCTGATGTATGGCCTGACTGAAGCGTTCCGCTCCACCTACCTGCCGCCCGAAGAGGTCGATCGCCGGCCCGACTCGATCGGCAAGGCGATTCCGAACGCCGAGATCCTGGTGTTGCGCGAGGACGGCTCGCCGTGTATGCCCGACGAGCCGGGTGAACTGGTGCATCGCGGCGCGCTCGTGGGCATGGGCTACTGGAACGATGCGGCGAAGACCGCCGAGCGCTACAAGCTGCTGCCCAACGGTGCGGCGGGCCACCATGAGGGTTTGCAATTGCCCGAGTTCGCAGTGTTCTCGGGCGACACGGTGCGCCGCGATGAAGAAGGTTTTTTCTACTTCGTCGGCCGGCGCGACGAGATGATCAAGACGTCGGGCTATCGGGTCAGCCCGACCGAGGTCGAAGAGGTCCTCTATGCGACAAAACGGGTGGGCGAATGCGTCGCGTTCGGCGTCGACCATGCGACGCTGGGTCAGGTGATCTACGTGGTCGTGACAGCGCCGACCGAAGGTGCGGTCGACTCCGATGCAGTGCTGGCCGAATGCCGCGCGCGGATGCCGGCGTACATGGTGCCGGCCGGCGTGGACGTGGTCCCGGGACCGTTGCCGCGCAATCCCAATGGCAAGATCGATCGCAAGCGCCTGATGACCGAACGGGCCGCGCGCCAGGAGAATTCGTCGTGACCAACCTATCCGCCATCGCGGGTGCTCCGGTCCACGTGCCGATGGACCAGTTCGCCGTGCGCGATGGCGAACTCGTCATCGCCGGCCAG
>JBDTWV010000326.1:0-4024 GCA_040006495.1 Dokdonella sp. | reverse complement strand
TCGACATCGGAAACGGCACCGGCTTCTGGAACACCATGCCGACCTTGCTGCGCAGGCGGTTGAGCGAATAGCCGGCCGCCAGGATGTTTTCGCCATCGAGAAGGACTTCGCCGCTGGCTACCTGCTTTGGATAGATCGAATAGATGCGGTTGAAGATCCGCAACAGCGTCGACTTGCCGCAGCCCGACGGCCCGATCAGCGCAGTCACGCGACGCTCGGCAATCTCCAGATCGACATTGCGCAACGCTTCGAACCCACCGTATGAAAAACCAAGATTGCGTGCCGCCATTTTTGCTGCGGCGCGTGTGCTCGGAACGGTCTGCACCGTTGGGGAAACGGTCGGCGCGACCGCGAAGAGGGCTTCAGTCATGGCTCACCTTGTTGCGAAGAACGATGCCGCGGGCCAGCAGCGACAGCAGCAATACAAACAGCGTGATCAACAGCGCACCGGCCCAGGCCAGCGCGTTCCAGTCGTCGTTGGGCGCTTGCGCAAATTGGTAGATAACCACTGGCAAGGATGCGATCGGCTTGGTCGGATTGACGCTCCAGAACAGATTGCCGAACGCGGTGAACAGCAGTGGCGCGGTCTCTCCAGCAATGCGGGCCAGGGCCAACAGGATTCCGGTGACCACCCCCGGCAAGGCCGAGCGATACAGCACCTGCATCGTGACCTTCCATTGCGGAACACCGAGCGATAGCGCCGCTTCGCGCATCGTGCCAGGCACAAGCCGCAGCATCTCGTCGGTCGTGCGCACGATCACTGGCAGCGCGATCAGCGACAGTGCGACACCGCCAGCGATCGCCGAATATTTGCCGCTGGGTAGCACAATGAGTGTGTAGACGAACATGCCCAGCACGATCGACGGTGCCGACAGCAGGATGTCGTTGATGAAGCGAATGACTTCGCCGAATGGCCGCAGTTTTGCGTATTCGGCCAGATACGTGCCAGCGGCTACGCCGATCGGAATGGCGATGCCGATGCCCATGAAGCTCAACATGATGGTGCCTACGATCGCATTGAGCAGGCCGCCGCGTTCGCCCGGCGGAGGCGTCATGATGGTGAACAAGTCCAGGTTCAGTGCGCTGATGCCCTTGCTGACCGTGGTCCACAGGATCCACGCCAGGAAGACCAGCCCGATCGCCGTTGCCACTCCGGACAGGATCAGGGCCATCGCATTGGTCACCCGCCGGCGTCGGTACATGCGCTCGGCGAGATGGTGGGTTTTGCTGGCAGCCTGCGTGCTCATCCGTTGCCCTCGCGCCGCGCCAACCGGCGCAACATCAGCTTGGCGATCGCCAGCACGATGAAGGTGACAACGAACAAGACGAACGCCAGGGCAATCAGTGCCGAACGGTGCAGATCGCTGCTGGCTTCGTTGAATTCGTTCGCGATCGTCGCCGCGATCGACGTGCCCGGCATCACCAGCGAAGTACTGAAATCGTGCGAATTGCCGATCACGAACGTCACCGCCATCGTCTCCCCAAGCGCGCGGCCCAGGCCAAGGAAGATGCCGCCGATCACGGCTGTGCGCGTATACGGCAGCACGATGTCCCACAACACTTCCCAGCGCGTTGAGCCCAGCGCGTACGCCGACTCTTTCAATCGCGACGGCACCGTAAGGAATACCTCGCGCATGACCGAGGAGATAAACGGCAGAATCATGATCGACAGTACGATGCCCGCCGTCAGTACGCCTACGCCGATTGGTGCTCCGGAAAACAGCGCCAGTCCGAGCCCGGTTGGATTACCGGCATCATTGGTGCCGTCGCCGAGGTGATTGATCAGCCATGGCTGCACGGTTTCGCTCATGATCGGGACGAACACAAAGAAGCCCCACATGCCGTAGATGATCGACGGGATACCGGCCAGCAATTCGATCGCGGTTCCGACCGGCCCACGCATCCATTGCGGCGCGACATCGGTGAGAAAAATGGCGATACCGAAACTGACCGGCACCGCGATCACGATGGCTATCAGCGCAGTGGCCAACGTGCCAATGATCGGCACCAGCGCGCCGAACTGGCCAGCATTCACATCCCATGTGGTCGACGTGAAGAAGTGCCAGCCGAATGTCGACAACGCTTGGTGGCCGCCCCAGAGCGTCGCGCCGGCCGCACCGATCAGCGCCGCCAGCACCAGCAGTGCGCACAGCAGCATCGCGCGTCGGAACCAGCGATCGTGGCGCGCATCGCGATAACTTCCGGCATCGACCGCGCGGGTCACAATCAGGCCGTCGGTGGCGGAAAGGCTGGACATGCGTGCCGGCTCGAATGATGTTCAATGTACAAAACGCACGCCGGTCAAGGCGTGCGTTAGTCGTGCAACGAAAGGGTCAGACGTCCCGCATCAATTGCGGAAGTCGGACTTCCAGTACGCCTCGATCTGGGCGACCAGCGGCGGCGGCAGCGGCACGTAGTCGAGCGACTTGGCCTGCTCCTGACCCTGCTCGAACGACCACTTGAAGAAATCGAACGCCGTCTTCGCATTGGCCGCATTCTTCGGTCTCTTGTACATGATCGCCCACGTGGTCGCGGTGATCGGCCATGCGTCAGGACCGGGCGCATTGGTCATGATCAGGTTGAAATCCTTCGCGCTTTTCCAGTCAGCCGTAGCGGCTGCCGCCGCGAACGAATTGCTATCTGGCGCGACGTAGCGACCGGCGGCGTTCTGCACCAACGCGTACGCCATATGGTTCTGCAGCGCGTAGGCGTATTCGACGTAACCGATCGAATTGCTGGCCTGCCGCACAAACGCGGACACGCCTTCGTTGCCCTTGCCGCCGATGCCGGTGGGCCACGCAACCGTGGTGCCGAATCCGAGCTTGGTCTTCCAGTCGGCGTTGACTTTCGAGAGATAGTTGGTGAAGTTGAATGAGGTGCCCGAACCATCGGCGCGATGCACGACGGTAATCTTCGAACTCGGCAGCGTCACCCCCGGATTGAGTTGCGCGATCGCCGGATCATTCCAGGTCTTGATGTTGCCGAGATAGATGTCGGCCAGCACCTTGCCGGTCAGCTTGAGCTGGCCCGGCATGATATTGCCGACGTGTATGACCGGCACGATGCCGCCGATCACGACCGGAAACTGGCCCAGTCCGAACTGCTTGAGGTCTTCTGCCTTGAGCGGCGCATCCGACGCGCCGAAGTCGACGGTCGAGGCCTTGATCTGCGCGATTCCGCCGCCGGAACCGATCGACTGATAATTGACCTGATTGCTGGTCTTGTCGTGGTAGGCGGCTGCCCACTTCGACAGTACCGGGTATACGAAGCTCGAGCCGGCGCCCGTGATGTTGGTGGCGTGCGCGCTGCCGAACGACAGCCCGGCGGCCAGGCCAACGGCAATCAGACGATGCTTGATCGAGATGGTCACGATGAACTCCTGAGGATTGGATTGGTTGGATCGAGACATGCGCTGGTTAGACCCATGCAGCAAGCCTGCTGGGGATCATGAGAAAGGATTTGCATGACACGCATGTGACAAACGGCAAAAAATCTATTCGTTGCGCAGGATTTATTAAGCAAACAATGGGTAGGGTCGGACCTTGACGCCATTTCGTACGAACAGTTGGCAGGACAGCTTTGTGGTGAAAAGGAGGCTGTGAACGCGGAAGTCGTGCGCGGTGATCGACAGCACTAACGCCAGAGTCTGGGTCGGATGGCCAGTGCCGCTGTCACACGACTGTCATCCCATCACCATCGAACGGTCACTTGCCGGTTGCATCCTGCGGCTTGCGCTGTCAGGGGACGTCGTGCGCGGCGACCGGCGGCTTGGCTTCCACAACTCACACATCGAACCCGGAGAACGTTATGCAATCCAGAGTGCTGGCATTGGCCATCGCAATCGGTCTTGGCGCCACCAGCTTCAGCGCCGTCGCGGCTCCGCACAAGGCCCATCGTCGCCAGGCGACCGTCATGAGCGCCGCATCGATGCAGTCCAACGACGTTGCGACCAGCCGGCAGGAAATCGCCGAACTGAAGAACCAGTTGGCGGCGATGCAGGCGCAGATCGCAGCGCTGGAAGAAC
>JBDTWV010000325.1:0-4032 GCA_040006495.1 Dokdonella sp. | reverse complement strand
GCGAACGCAGCGGTCTTGCCGGTGCCGGTCTGAGCGCCGGCTAGCAGATCCTTGCCCTGCAATGCGATTGGAATCGCCTGGGACTGAATCGGGGTGGGGGCGGTGTAGCCTTGTTCGGTCAACGCGCGCAGCAACGCAGGCGCAAGCCCGAGGGATTCGAAAGACATAGTTGAAGCTCCAGAAATTTTCCGCGACCAACAATCCATCACGCGCAAATGCGCGCAGGATGACCGCGAAGAAAGGGGACAAACCCAGAGCGTTCCCAGGAACCGCGCTGCAGGTGCAAAACTCGCGGAATCGGCAAGCCATCGAAGGCGGCCAATTCCGGGTTTGCAGCGACGAAAGCCAAGCGGCGCGGGACATGATTCGGTGCCAGAAGGCAGTCCGAAAGACTCATGACCCAAAGGGAAAATCGCGAAGCGACGCAACAAACTCCGCGCAGCATACACGAACATTACTGCGCAAGCGACTGATTTGACGGTCACACCAACCCATTGTCGAGCGATTTGACCGGCGCCGCACGGCGCGCCTAGGCTGCGCGTTCGAATCCTTCCACGACTCGACGATGTCGCTCTCAACGCTGTCCTGGTTTTACCTCCTGATAGCCGGCCTTTTCGAAATAGGCTGGGCGGTTGGCCTCAAGTACACCGAGGGTTTTTCGCGTCCGTTGCCGACCATAGCGACGCTCGCCGGGATGATGACAAGTTTCTATTTTCTGGCGTTGGCGATGCGCACGATTCCGCTCGGCACCGCGTACGCGGTCTGGACCGGCATCGGCGCGGTGGGCACGGTGATCCTCGGAATGATCCTGTTCGGCGAATCGCGAGACCTGTCGCGACTCGCCTACATCGGCTTGATCGTTGTCGGCGTCGCCGGCCTGAAGTTTCTCGGCGGAGGCGCGGCATCGTGATCGCGGGACGGGCATGAACCTCACAACCTGTCAGCGCCACCGTTTGCGTGGGTCTCGCCGCCGCTGGCTGCTATGCATCGGGATCGCGATGTCGAGTGTCATACCAGTCGTAGGGTCCGCCGAGGTCGCCATGCGAATCCAGCGCGATTTCGTGTTCGACACCTATTCGCCGCTGGCGAGTTCCTCGGTGCTCACGCAACGCGTGATGACGCCGCTGCTGCGCGAGCGCATCCGCAGCGGCGCGCAAGCCTCGGGCATTGCTATCAGCGAGCAAAGCATCGATCTCGCCAAAGAACGCTTCTCGGTGTATGTGCCGGAAGGCGTTAAGCCGGTCGCGGGATACGGATTGCTGGTCTTCATTTCGCCCTGGGACAAGGCCGGCATTCCGACGCGCTGGATGCCCGTGCTCGCGCGCCACGGGCTCGCCGTCGTCACCGCAGCGGATGCGGGCAACGACCAGAAAGTCATCGACCGTCGTATGCCGCTCGCGTTGAGCGCGTACGAGAACATGCGCAAGCGTTATCCCATCGATCCGGCACGCATCTATGTCGGCGGACTGTCCGGTGGCGGGCGCGTCGCGATGCGTCTCGCGCTTGCGTTTCCGGACGTGTTCCACGGTGCGCTGCTCAACGCCGGCAGCGATCCGGTCGGCACGCTCGAGGTGCCGCTGCCAGATGCCGCACTGTTTCGCGAGTTCGAGCAGCGCAGCCGGCTCGTCTACACCACCGGCAGCGGCGACAGTGCGGTGATGCGTACCGACATGCGCAGCCGCGACTCGCTGCGCGAGCTGTGTTTCTCCGATGTGACGACATTGACGATGCGCGGGCGCGGCCACGAGCCAACCGACCCAGCCACACTCGGGCTTGCACTCGAGGCGCTCAACGGGCCGCACACGGATGAGCCGAAAATGGCAGCCTGCCGTGTCGCACGAGATGCCGAGATCGCGGACCAGCTTGCCGCGATCGGGACACGGATCGATGCGGGTAATCTGCGCGACGCAGCGAAGCAACTGCAAGCTGTCGATGAACATTTCGGTGGCCTCGCGATGCCCGGCAGTCTCGACCTCGCGCGGCGGCTTGCCGCCCGTGTCAACACGGTTGCAGGGAGCACTCCATGAACCGCGATGGCGGAGCCCGCCGCCGTCACGCAGGCATACGGCAATGACGAAATCAATTCGCGCCGACGGCGCGCCTGCGTCGCACGGCGTGCGCCTCGATGTCTGGTTGTGGGCTGTGCGTTTCTTCAAGACGCGCGCGCTGGCCAAGCAGGCGATCGAGGGCGGCAAGATCGAGGTCAACGGTGGGCCAGGCAAGCCGGCGAAGGGCTTGCATGTCGGCGATCGATTGACGGTCAACCGCGGTGAGGATCGTTTCAAAATCGAAGTGGTCGCGCTGAGTGAAAAGCGCAGCTCTGCCGCGATTGCGCAGCAGTTCTATCGCGAGACCGAGGCCGGCCGCGCCGCGCGCGAGGCGGCGGCCGAACAACGTCGGCTCGCGATGGCTGGTTACATCAAGCCGGCGACCAAACCGGACAAGCGCGCGCGACGCCTGATCCACGCGCTGGGCGATATCGACGCGTTGTAGGCGCAGGTGCTCTGCGTTGTGATGGTTCGGTTAGTGCGCGGGGGAGAAACGCACGAGCATCGCGGATTTCTCTCCAATCGCCGCAGCGCTGACTCAAGGAAAGGAGCGCTTCGCCGCCTGCGTAGAAGCAACTTGTTTCATCATCTTGGCCACAGCGCTGGCGACCGCGTCGGGATGATCAATCTGCACATCGTGCGACGCGCCGGCCACATGGATGCGTTTGCCACGTGTGGAGGTCGCGACGATCCGCGTGTGGGTGGCGTCCTGCGCGGCTTCGAGGGTTTTCTGATCTGCCCGCGGGACCTCTGCGTAGGCCGCGTCCGCGGTCAGCACGATCAACGGCAGCGCATCGTACTTTTCCGTTGCGGATACAGGCTCGGCGAACAGGGCGCCATTGGCTTCGGTCACGGAGATCACCGTCTGCCAGAACGCGGGCCGCGATTTGTTCTTGTGGATGGCCGCATTCAAGGCCTTGCTGTACGCAGGGTCAGGTCCGCGCAGGCACGCTTTCAATGCCGGCGGCGGCGCGTCGAGCTGGCCATTTTGCGCTCCTTTTTCGCACGCGCGGTAGAACGCCAGGCCCGCCGCGCGCATTGCATCATCGGTCTTGACCCAGTCTGCGGAAAATTCGGCAATGTGCTGCGGCGGTGGATCGACGAGGACAAGGCCAGAGACCTCGGACGGGAAGCGTTGGGCATAGCGCCGAACGATGTTGCTGCCGAGCGAGTGCCCGACCAGAATCATCGGCTCGGCCAGATGCGCGGCGCTAGCCAGCGCATGCTGGTCGGTCACGGCGGCGTCGACATTGCGCGGCAACGGGCCCGCATCGCTGAACCCATAACCCGCGCGATCGTAGGAACAAACGCGAGTCGAGTGCGCGACCAGCGGTTGCACCTTGGACCACGTCATCGAGTCTGCGATTGCGCCGCTTTCGAGCAGCACGGTCGGCGTGCCGTCGCCGGTGCAACGCAGGTTCAAATGGCGGCCATTGCCGATGTCGACAAGTGTCGCCGGCTTTGCATACATATCGAGGGCCCGGTCCGGCGTTGGCGGGCCAACCGCATCGGCGCCGTTGCTCGCAAGCAGGGCAGATCCGAGAATCAGCAGGGTGGCAATCGTCAGGTGGCGCATGGGTTTTTCCCTCAGATGATGGCTACGCCTCCCCACGAACCCGTTGGTACGCGGCGTGGGCCGGATAGTGTTACGCGTCGGCGAACCTGCGAGGCCGAGCGCAGCAAAGCCTTGGTCTGCAGCGGAAATGGTCATTCACTGCAACTGCTTCAGGCGATACAGCGCTTCAAGCGCTTCGCGCGGCGACAATGCATCCGGATCGATGTCGCGCAAAGCGGCTTCGACTTTCGAGGACAACGCGGGCGAAAACAAGCCGAGCTGTGGCGACGCGTCTTCGCTGTCGCGCGCGCGCGTGCGGTCGGCGCCGTGCGCACCGCGTTCGAGAGTCGCAAGCGTCTTGCGCGCGTCGGCAATCACCGCCTTGGGCAAGCCGGCAAGTGCCGCAACCTGCAGCCCGAAGCTGCGGTT
>JBDTWV010000324.1:0-4042 GCA_040006495.1 Dokdonella sp. | reverse complement strand
GCTGCCCAGGTGAACACCGGCTGGCGCTGCGTGCCGCTCGCGCCGTTGGCTGGGAGTGCCAGCGTCGGAACGACCGTCTGACCGGACGCCACCTGCACATTTAACGCCGCATCCTTGACCACAGCGGGCAACTGGTTGTCGGTGCCGCGTACGGTGACCGCGTAGGTCCCGTTGGCAGCACCCGGCTGCGTACCGAGGGTCAGCACCGAAGTGATGCTGCCGTCCGCCGGCGGGGTGACTGTGACTGGCGTAAACAATCCGCCGCTGAAAACTGCACCGTTGAGGCCCGGCAAGCTCAGCGTCACCGGATGGCTGTAGCCGACGACCGACGACACGGTGGTCGTGATCTGCGGAAGTGGGCTGCCCGCGCAAACGTATTGAGTCGCCATTGGCACAGCGACCTTGAAATCCGGACCCGGTGCGTCGGCAAAACCGGCGATTCCCCACACGTCGCCCGTGGTGTTCGTGCGGTTGTCGGTATAGATCGCGATGATGTCATTCATCGCCATGTCCATGCCGTTGTAGTCGCCCCACTCCATCGAGGTGTTGAGCTTCAGCGAGGTGGCGGTTGTCAGGCGACGCGGCGTCTCCCAGGTTTGTGCACCGTCAAGAGAGACGGAGTAGTAGACGTCGACGCCGGTTCGGTTGGCACTGTGACGGGTGTCGTAATAGACGACGTGCACGCGACCGTAGTCGTCGACCTTCATCCACTCCTGATAGCGGTCGACGGTTTGGCCGTCGCTGGTCGGATGCGGCGTGGTGACCGTCCACGTCGCGCCGCCATCACGCGAATAGCCGACCTGCACGCGCGCATGATTCGTGCTGACAGTACCTTCCGGGCCGTAGGTATCCGGCCACGCCACATAGATGCTGTTCGCATACGGACCATTGCTGAGGTCGGCATCCGCGGCCACGTAGATGAACGCATTGCGCGTTGACATCGACGGCAACGGGAAATCGAACGATGCCTGCGTGGCGGCGACCTTGACGCCGCTGGCCGCAAACGTGGCGCCGCCATCGGTGGATTTCACCATGCGGATCTGGCTGCCGGTAGTCGATGGGAAGAAGTAATAGACGTTGCCCTGCTTGTCGCTGGCGATGTCGCTGCCGATACCCTTGAACGCGGAATCGAGTGTCTGCGGCGTGCTGAAGGTCAGGCCCTTGTCGGTCGAGCGCGCGAATTTCTGCACATTGCTCTGGTGCCAGGACACGTAGATGTTGTCCTTGTACGGCGAGCCAGGAAACGAGTCGACGTGCAGGTATTCCTTGTCCGAACCACTGGTCACCAGCGATGCCGACTTGGTCCAGGTCAGGCCCTTGTCCATTGATCGGAAGAAGTCCACACCGCAACCCGAACCGCAATTCATCAGCGACGAGGTGTAGGCGATCAGGCCATCGGTCGACCAGCCCACCGTGGCGTCGCAGCAGGTGTTGCCGGGCAGGTTGATCGCGCCGCTCCAGGTCTGGCCACCGTCGGTCGAACGCCACATCTTCTGGCCGCTGCCGGGTCCATTACTTCCAGCGATCACATAATTGGTATCGACCGGATTAACCGAGATTGCAGTTTCCTCGGCGCCGACCGGCGTCGTGATTTTGACCTCGCCCGTATAGAACTTTGGCCAGGATTCCCCCATCGCCTCAAGCTCTTCCTCGTCGAAGACCTCAAATTTGTTGCCTTCAATGCGGTTGATCCCGCGATAGAGCTTGCCGTCGATCTGCAAGCCTTCGAACTTGGCCAGGAACACATTGACTGCGCTGCGCGGGTACTGATCCGGACCGCTGGTCGGCAGTGGATGGCCATTGGCGATCGCATCCTTGCGCATCCAGACACGGAAGAACGCCGGCGTCGGGTCGTGCGAGTCGGTCTCGTGCGGCGAGAGCACCGCGAGGTCCGCAGCCGTCAAGGCATAATTGCGATCGTCCCAAGGGCCCATCGCCGTGAGCTTGGCGTAGTCGACAGTCGCGTCGACGCCCTTGGATTCATTGATGACGATCTCGATGACGCGCGCCTCGACCGCGGTGGCCGCGACGAGTGCAAATAAAAACCCGAGCCCGATACGGGCCAGAATGGACGCTTGCATTGACTTTCCCCAGCCGTTGGCGATGCAAACCGTTGTCCCGACGCGCCCCAGTGGCGTGGTCGATCTCGGGAATCACAGCGGTTTGGGTCATCAAACCACATCCGCCTGTGAAATCAAAGCGCTCCGCCCAACGACGGAGGATGTGTCAGCGAGAACGCGAACTCCGCCACATTATTGACCTGCCCCCTGTCCGTTTCGGGTAACCTCTCACTGCGTTATCATGTGAGTGTCGCTCAGGAGATGGCATTCCTCCTCGAACCGCCGCAAGGCTGATGATGCCTGACGAAGTTCCCGGCAACGGGAGCGCGCAGGCAGCGTGGTCGAGACCCACACTCCCCTCCGCTCCGCCGTCCGGCCTGATCACCGAAGCGGGAGCCCCATGAATCTCATATCGTTCCTTGCCGTCGGTTTCGGCGCATTCGCCGGCGCCGTGCTGCGCTGGGTGTTCGGCATGGCACTGAATCCGATCTTGCCAACCATGCCTCTGGGCACCCTCGCCGCAAACTTGGTCGGCGGTTTGCTCATGGGCCTCGCGATCGGTCTGTTCGGGCATTACGAAGCGCTGCCCATCGCGTGGCGCCTGGCGATCACGACGGGTTTCCTCGGCGGCCTGACCACGTTCTCGACGTTCTCCGCAGAAACCATCACGCTGTTCCTGCGCCAGCAATACGCGTGGACGTTGACCATTGTCGCGGCGCACCTGTTGGGCACACTGCTGATGACCCTAGTCGGCATGGGCCTGGTTCGGTTGTGGATACGCGCATGAATCCGGAGATCACGATGAAAGGTTGCTCGCTGCGTTTCTACATGCACGAAAACCAGAAGCACAATGGCGCGTTGCTTCATGAATGGCTGCTCGAACTGGCCAAGCACCGGGGCATCCGCGGCGGCTCGGTGTTTCGTGCGATCGCTGGCTTCGGTCGTCACGGCGTGCTCACGGAACAGCATTTTTTCGAACTGGCCGGTCAATTGACCGTGGTGGTCGAATTTGTGGTGTCCGATGCCCAAGCCGATGCCCTGCTCGTTGTGGCGCATGCGGAGGGCGCAAATTTGTTTTATACCCGAGTCGGAGTGGACTTCGGCAGCATCGGCGGCGCCGCGCCGCCGTGATAAGCCCCGAAGCACTCTCGCTCCGATAGCAACGATTCATGCTTTGCGTCGCACCCTGTGTACTTGGAGGGCGTATGGACGAGCATCGCATTTCGCAGTCTGGATCTTGGCCGATGGCAGCGCCGGATGCTGCACATTCGACGCAGCGCAGCGCGCTATCCCGGCCATCGCGCCCGCTGTCGGTGATTCCACATCCGCGCGCGCTCACGCGCATCGAAGCCTTGCTGGCGGTTGCCGGCGTGGCCATCGACGGCACCGCTGCGACCGATATGCATGTCCACGATGCACGCCTGTATTCGCGCGTGCTCGCACACGGGTCACTTGGACTTGGCGAAGCCTACATGGATGGCTGGTGGGACTGCGACGATCTGGACGGGCTCCTGTTCAAGCTGATCGACGCGCGCCTGGACCAACAGGTCGGCGGCGTCGAAGATGCGTGGCTGTTCATCAAGGCCCGCTTGATAAACCTGCAACGTGGCCGTCGCGCCTACGTGATCGGCGAACGCCACTACGACCTCGGCAACGATCTGTTCGAGGCAATGCTCGGCCAGCGCCTCGTCTACAGCTGCGGCTACTGGAAGGATGCGGCCGATCTCGACCAGGCACAGGAAGCGAAACTCGATCTGGTGTCGCGCAAACTCTGCCTGCAGCCGGGCATGCGCATCCTCGACATCGGCTGTGGCTGGGGCGAAGCGCTGAAATTCGCGGCCGAACGCTACGGCGTCAGCGGCGTCGGGGTGACGGTGTCGCACGAACAGGCCGCCTACGCGCGCGAACTGTGCCGCGGCCTGCCGATCCAGATCCGCGTGCAGGATTACCGCGACGTCAGCGAGACCTTCAACCGCGTCTAC